>CAUPYH010000091.1:0-6487 GCA_963515595.1 uncultured Eikenella sp.
TTGATTTGAGTTTTGGTATTTTTGCCCGACGGGGTGAAAAATACAGTTGCTACACCTTGGAAATAAGCAGGCTACCTGAAATCTATTTTTCAGGTAGCCTGTTGATAAGGCAGAGTGCAGATTGGGTTGGTAAACCCAACATTCCACTCTTGTTTGTTGGGTTACGCCTGCGGCTAACCCAACCTACTCACTAATATCATTTATCCAATCCATCGTGCCAAACAGGTGTTCCTAGGCGGCGCATACACCTGTTATAACCAGTTTCTTTATCACAAATTAAGTGATTTTTCCTGCGTAACTCTTGTTGCTCCGGCGATTCGGCAGCATAGTAAGCTGCCCGCTCTTTCTGAGCATCAGTCAATGCAGCTCTTGTTGCATAATGCCCATTCCACCAATCAGACATACTGCAAGCACTAAGCAGGCCGGATATTAAGATTACCGTTATGGAGCTAATTGAGTAGTTCTTTATGATATTCATTGCGTTAAGCAGGAACAGGATGTGCGCGGCACACACGTGGTTTTAACTTCGTTGAAGCTGTGCTTTAGCTTCGCAGAAACTTCGCTTCGCTCCGTTTTCAGGTAGCCTTTCCCATTCATATGGCACATTTAAACGCCCAAGAGCGGCACGATAATCGGGGCGAGGAAGGAGGTGAGGATGCCGTTGAAGATCAGGCCGAGGGTGGCGTAGGCGGCGAAGTGGCCGCTGATCTCCAGGCTGGCGGCAATGCCGATGGCGTGCGAGGCCGTGCCCTGTGCGATGGAGTGCGAGATGGGGTTGCGGATGTGGCTGTGGTGCAGAATCCAAAAGCCGATAAACTGGCCGGTGAGCCCGGCAATCAGCACGGCGGCCACCGAAACGGCAGGGATGCCGTCCAGCACATGGGTGATTTCCAGCGCAATCGGCATGGTAACCGATTTGGCGGCGAGCGACTGGCTCACGTCGTGGCTGGCGCCCAGCCAGTGGGCAAACAGCACGCCGCTCACAATGCCCACCACGCTGCCCACCAGCTGCGAGGCGGCAATCGGCAGCCATTGGCTGCGGATGCGCGGCCACTGCTGATACATGGGGATGGCCAGGCACACGATGGCCGGCTGCAGCCAAAAGCCGACCATGCGGCCGGTTTGCATGAAATCGTCGTAGCGGATGCCGAAGAATTTCAGGTAGCCGATAACCAAAACTGTGCTCACCATCAGCGGGTTGGCCAGCGGGCTGCCGCTGCGCAGGCGCAAAAACAGGCTGAAGCGGTAAACGGCGAGCATCACCAGAATCAGCACAACGGGATTGGCAGCGATTTCCCTCATTTGCCGCGCCTCCTTAAGATTTCGTGCGTTTTCGCGCTGGAGAGCAGCACCAGCACGCTGCTGGCCACGGTGGCGGCGGCAATCGACCAGAAATCGTGCGCCACGATGGAAAAATAATCCATCAGCGCCACACAGGCGGGAATCATCAGCAGCATCATGTGCTGCATGAGGAATTCGGTCATCGGTTTAAACCAGGCCTCCTTCACCCAACCGGCTTTGAGCAGGCCGAACAAAATCAGCAGCCCCGCGATGCTGGCGGGCAGTTTGAGGTGGGTGAGGTGCAAAAACACTTCGCCTGCGGCCAGGCAGGCGAAAACGATAATGAGTGCGCGTAACATGGTTACTGGCCTAAGCTAATGTTGGAAAGGGCGAATTATAGCACCGGACGGGTGCTCAGAAGAGATGAAGGCTACCTGAAACCTTTTCAGGTAGCCTTCATCTCTATTTGGAAAAGGGCGGATTAGTAGCCCAAACGTTGGCAGATGGTGGAAGACAATCCGGCCTGGTTGAGGGTGTAGAAATGCAGGCCGGGGGCGCCGTGGCGCAGGAGGCGACCGCACATTTCGGTTACCACGTCCAGCCCCAAGGCTTTGATGGAGGCGGTGTCGTCGGCATAGGATTGCAGCTTCAGCCGCAGCCAGCGCGGAATTTCGGCGCCGCACATATCGGCGAAGCGGGCGAGTTTGGAGAAGTTGGCAATCGGCATGATGCCGGGCACGATGGGGATTTCCACGCCGCGCCCGCGCACATCGTCGAGGAAGCGGAAGTAGGCGTCGGCATTGAAGAAAAACTGAGTGATGGCGGAATCGGCACCGGCTTTCACTTTGCGCACGAAGCTTTGGATGTCGTCTTCGGCGCTGCGCGATTGCGGGTGGTATTCGGGGTAGGCAGCCACTTCGATGTGGAACCAGTCGCCGAATCGGTGGCGGATGAGCTCCACCAGTTCGTTGGCGTGGTGCAGGCCGGTGGTGCCTAAGCCCATGCCGGAGGGGATGTCGCCGCGCAGGGCAACCACGTGGCGGATGCCCAAATCTTTGTATTCCTGCAAGAGGTCGGTGAGCTCGCCGGCATCCAAGCCCACGCAGGGGATGTGCGGAGCGGCGGCCATGCCTTCGGCAAGGATGTCGCGGATGGTTTGCATGGTGCCTTCGCGGGTGGTGCCGCCGGCGCCGGAGGTGCAGGAGAAAAACTCGGGCTGGTATTGGGAAAGTTGCTTACGGGTGATTTTCTGTTTTTCGCGGCCTTCCGGCGTGCGGGTGGGGAAAAATTCGAAGCTGAGGGTATTGTGTAGCATGATGGTGGAAACTAAATGCAAAAGAAAGGCGATACGGTAGCTGGCAGCGGGGGTTTAGGCAAGGGCGGCGGGCTGAAAAATTAGCGCTAGCAGATGAATAGGATTCATGTTGAGGAGGAGGCTAGCTGAAACCAATTATCTAAAACGGGGCAGCTTTTCAGGTAGCCTGTATTGCATTTAAGTTATGCAGAACAATTCGCTAGCGATGGATCGGTTAGCCATTCTTCTGCCGATGCAGCCAAAATGGTTCACGGCATAAGTACTGTGTTGAGTTGAGCAACATGGAAGCAGATAAGAAGGCTACCTGAAAATTTAGCTTCGCCGAAACCCCGCTATGCGGCGTTTGAGAGGCGTTGAAGCTTCGTTTTCAGGTAGCCTGTTTTTAGGCAATTGCTTGCCGATGATTAGTTTTTGCTTTGATCCACTAATTTGTTTTTGGCAATCCAAGGCATCATAGAACGTAATTGCGCGCCCACTTTTTCAATTTGGTGGTCGGCGGTCAAGCGGCGGCGGGCAGTCATGCTGGCGTAGTTGGTGGCGCCTTCCTGGATGAACATTTTGGCGTATTCGCCGCTTTGGATGCGATACAGGGCTTTTTTCATCGCCTCTTTGGTGGCAGGCGTGATGACTTCGGGGCCGGTAACGTATTCGCCGTATTCCGCGTTGTTGGAAATGGAGTAGTTCATGTTGGCGATGCCGCCTTCGTAAATCAGGTCAACGATGAGCTTCATTTCGTGCAGGCATTCGAAGTAGGCCATTTCGGGCGCGTAGCCTGCTTCGGTCAGGGTTTCGAAGCCGGTTTTGATCAGTTCGACCACACCGCCGCACAATACGGCTTGTTCGCCGAAGAGGTCGGTTTCGGTTTCTTCGCGGAAGTTGGTTTCAATCACGCCGCCTTTGGTGCCGCCGTTGGCTGCGGCGTAGGAGAGGGCGATGTCGCGGGCTTTGCCGCTTTTGTCTTGATATACGGCAATCAGCGAGGGCACGCCGCCGCCTTTGAGGAATTCGCTGCGCACGGTGTGGCCGGGGCCTTTGGGGGCAATCATCACCACATCCAAGTCGGCGCGCGGCACGATTTGGTTGTAGTGCACGTTGAAGCCGTGGGCAAAGGCCAATACGGCGCCCTGCTTGAGGTTGGGCTCGATTTCGGCGCGGTATACGGCCGGTTGGTTTTCATCCGGCAGCAGAATCATCACCAAATCGGCGGCTTTGGTGGCATCGGCCACGCTGCGCACGTCGAAACCGGCAGCTTGGGCTTTGTTCCAGGAGCCGCCTTGGCGCAGGCCGACAATCACGTTTACGCCGGAATCTTTCAGGTTGGCGGCGTGGGCATGGCCTTGCGAGCCGTAGCCGATGATGGCCACGGTTTTGCCTTTGATCAGGGAGAGGTCGGCGTCTTTATCATAGTAAACTTGCATGTGGATTCCTTTTTTTGGATTCGGTTAAACGGGGCGGACGGCGCGGCCGGTATGCGGTGCGGCGGGCTGGCGGGCTTGTGGCCGTTGCCGGTGGGCGGGCATAGCGGGAATAGGGTGGGAGGCGCTGTCGTATCGGGTGGCAATACTACCCGAATTTTGACAATTTGGCAGCTTTTTTAGACAAGAAATTTAAAATTGGCTGTTTTACGGGCGAGATAGGATTAATTTTGGACATATTGTCTTATTTAAGGCTATAAAACTCCGCTTCGCTCCGTTTTAGCTACGCAGAAACTTCGCTTCGCTCCGTTTTAGCTACGCAGAAACTTCGCTTCGCTCCGTTTTCAGGTAGCCTTATAATGCTGCCTGCGCCAATTTTTCAAAGAACCCACACCATGACCCATCAAGACCTCGGCCTGATTTTCCTGCCCGCCGGCGTGCTGTGCATCTGCTTTGCCGGATTCTGGCAGCTGTATGTGATGATTACCGAAAGCTACACCCTCAACCGCTTTAAAGACAAACAGCTGGTGTGGGTGGTGTCGCTGCTGTTTTTCAGCTTCAGCCTCGCCGTGTATTGGCTGTGCCCGAACGCGCGCAAAAAAGGCATCGTGTTTGCGCTGTTTGCCGTGGGCGGGGTGGTGATGTATGTGCTGGCGCGGCGCTGGCTGCCGTTTGCCAAATAATTTTCAGGTAGCCTCACGGTAAAACGGCAGGCTACCTGAAACCGTTTGATGCATCATCTGCCCCTTTCCCGTTTAACTTTGTTGCAGCTTCGTGTTAGCTGCGCCGCAACCGCGCTTCGCTGGTTTTCACTGCATTGAAGCTTACATTTTAGCTTCGCAGAAACTTAGCCTTGGCTACGCCAAGACATCGTTTTCAGGTAGCCTTTCATGAGCAAACCCCACCATCCCGTTACGCCCGCCATCCGTTTTCTGCGCGCGCATAAAATCGAGCACACTGCCATGCAGTATCCCTATGAAGAGCACGGCGGCACGGCGCATTCCGCCGAGTGCCTCGGCATCGACGAACACCAAATCGTGAAAACCATCGTGTTGATTAACGAGCACAAAAAGGGTCTGATTGTGTTGATGCACGGCGACCGCCAAATCTCTACCCGCAACCTTGCCCGCCAGCTCGGCATGAAACACGTGGAGCTGGCCGCGCACGACCAAGCGCATAAATGGACGGGCTATTTTGTGGGCGGCACCAGCCCATTCGGCTGCCGCACCGCGCTGCCCGTGTATGCCGAACGCAGCATCTGGGATTTGCCGCTGATGTACATCAACGGCGGCGGCCGCGGCCTATTTGTAACCGTTGCCCCCGCCCCCGCGCTCGCCGCCCTGAACGCGCAGCCGGTGGAAGTGGTGGTAGATTAGCCGCTTTGAGCGCGGTATAAAAGGCTACCTGAAAACGATGTCTTGGCGTAGCCAAGGCTAAGTTTCTGCGAAGCTAAAATGCAAGCTGCAACACAATGAAATGAGCGAAGCGAATTGCTGCGAAACTAAAGTTTCAGGTAGCCTTAATCTGCTAAAATCCGTTTTTCATCAATCCAAACCACAGTTGCTCAAAATAGAAACCAGGCCGTGCAGTGAGCCAATGCTGTATTGTTTCTATTTGGATAACCATAAACACTCGGCAGCCCGAATTTGCTTCAGGCTGCCGCACACCTTTGTCGGTGCACTATGAATCTCCCTCTGCCCAAACCCGCGCACAAATCCCGCTGGCCGCAGCTTTCCGCTGGCAGCCTGCCTTATTTCCTTGCTTCCGCCCTGCCGGAAAAACCGCTCAAGCTCGTGCTCACGCCCGATGCCGAAACCGCCCTGCGCCTGCAAACCGCGTGGCAATTCTTCCGCCCGCAGGACAACGCGCTGTTCCTGCCCGATTGGGAAACGCTGCCTTACGAGCGTTTTTCGCCGCATCAGGATTTGGTGTCCGAGCGGCTTTCCGTGTTGTGGCAGCTCAAAAACGGCGCGGCGGACGTGCTGTTCGCGCCCGTGTCCACCGCCATGCAGCGGCTTGCGCCGCCGTCGTTCCTGATGGGGCGCACGTTTTGGCTGAAAACGGGGCAGACGCTGGATTTGGACAGGCTGCGCGAAAACCTGGTGGAAGCGGGATATGCCGCCGTGTCCAACGTGGTGGCGGCGGGCGAATTTGCCGTGCGCGGCGGGATTGTGGACCTGTTCCCCATGGGCGCGGATTTGCCCTACCGCATTGATTTGTTTGACAATGAAATCGACAGCATCAAAACCTTCGACCCCGACACGCAGCGCACGCTCGCGCCCGTGTCCGAAATCCGCCTGCTGCCCGCGCACGAGTTCCCCACCGATGCGGACGCGCAGAAAATCTTCCGCAACCGTTTCCGCGAGGAAATCCCAAGCAACCCGAACGAGGCGACCGTGTACCAAGCCGTGGGCAAGGGGCAGTTCGGTGCGGGCGTGGAATATTACCTGCCGCTGTTTTTTGAAGACGGCTGCGC
>CAUPYH010000092.1:0-6386 GCA_963515595.1 uncultured Eikenella sp.
CGCCGAAGATTTGCAGCGCGTGCGCGATTGGTTTGCCCGGCATCCCGAAGAGGCTGGCTGAAAACAATAGTTAGCATGGCCTTGCCGATTTTGCATGGAAGGCTGAAAGCAGTACGGTTTTGTTTTTCAGGTAGCCTTTTAAAGCAAAACCGCCATCTGTTGGAGATAAAAACCGATATGCCAAACAAAGATATTGCTGCCTACCGCCAATGTGCGGACGAAAACGGGAAAATGAATTTCTTGTCCGATTACGAGGGCAATCCAAACGATGCTTTTGTCGATTTCCTGCTGGCCGAACTACCTGACGAGGAAGACGAATTTCTGCAAGTGGAAATTATCAGATTCCTGGCAGATGTCCGCCCAAAATCCGATACAGTGAAAACAGCCCTGATGGATTACATGCTAACCGCAGAAGACTGCGATGAAATGGTTTTGGCACACCTAGCGCAAAACCTTGTGCTGTTTGCACTGAATGCGGACGATTTGCAGACTGTTTATGAAAAAACCGTAGCCGTGAGCCAAGCGCGGGATGTGCAGGAGGATTTCGCCTGCTCCCTGCTCAGGCTGCTGTATATCCACCGGGAAAATGGCGCTGCGAATTATTTGGCAAAACTGAAAGAACAGGGTATCACTTTCGAAGGGTAACGCGCGGCAAGCTTAATATTGCCAATACCTTACCTTCTTCCGAAAAGGCTACCTGAAAAAGTAGCACGTTTAATTGGCAAACCTTGAATGGCTGTCATTCCTGTTTTTCAGGTAGCCTTCTCATGCCGAGCAGGCTACCTGAAATCAAAATCTGCCTAACAAAGAAACGAATATGACCACACCAGACAACACCGTCCGCCTTTCCAAACGCATGGCCGAGCTCGGCCTCTGCTCGCGCCGCGAAGCCGATGCCTATATCGAGCGCGGCTGGGTGAGCGTGAACGGCGAGAAAGCCGTGCTCGGCCAAAAGGTGGGTGCGGGCGACCGCATCGAGCTGCACCGTGCCGCGCATGAAGAGCAGGCCGGGCGGGTGACCATCCTGCTGCACAAGCCCGTGGGCTTCGTGAGCGGGCAGGCTGAAAAAGGCTACCGCAGTGCCGCCGAGCTGGTTACCGAAGCCAACCATTGGCCGGAAGACCGCAGCCCGCAAAAGTTTAAAGCGGCACACCGCCACGGCCTCGCCCCCGCCGGCCGGCTGGATATCGATTCGGTCGGGCTGCTGGTGCTCACGCAAGACGGGCGCGTGGCCAAAAGCCTGATCGGCGAAAACAGCGGCGTGGAGAAAGAATACCTGGTGCGCGTGAAGGGCAAACTTTCCGAAGAAGGCCTGCGCCTGCTGAACCACGGCCTGAAGCTGGACGGCGAAGCGTTGCGGCCGGCCAAGGTGTCATGGCAAAACCAAGACCAGCTGCGCTTTGTGCTGAAACAGGGCAAAAAACGCCAAATCCGTCGCATGTGCGAGCTGGTGGGGCTGCGCGTGGTGGGGCTCAAGCGCATCCGCATCGGCAAGGTGAAACTCGGCGCGCTGCCGCCGGGGCAGTGGCGCTATCTGATGCCGCACGAGCGGTTTTGATTGAAGATAATTGAATAAGGCTACCTGAAAACGAGCACGCGGGTTTCTTCGAAGCTAAATTTTCAGGTAGCCTTTTTGATTTTTGCTCTATACGCTCGGGCGGCGGCTGTGGCAAAATGCCCGCTTGATTTTATCCCCGCATATTTAAGGAGTGCCACCATGTCCATCAGCAATGTAGTTCGCATGATTGAAGAAAACGATGTCCGTTTCGTTGATTTGCGATTCACCGACACCAAAGGCAAACAGCACCATTTCACCGTGCCCGCCGCCGTGGTGCTGGACGACCCGGAAGAATGGTTTGAAAACGGCCAGGCTTTCGACGGCTCGTCTATCGGCGGCTGGAAGGGCATTCAGGCCTCCGATATGCAGCTGCGCCCCGATCCGGCCACCGCCTTCATCGACCCCTTCTACGACGATGCCACCGTGGTGCTCACCTGCGACGTGATCGACCCGGCCAGCGGCCAGGGCTACGACCGCGACCCGCGCTCCATCGCCCGCCGAGCCGAAGCCTATTTGAAAGCCAGCGGCGTGGGCGACACGGCCTATTTCGGCCCCGAGCCCGAATTTTTCGTGTTCGACGGCATTGAGTTTGAAACCCATATGCACAAAACCCGTTTCGAAATCACTTCCGAAAGCGCTGCCTGGTCGAGCGGCCTGCATCTGGACGGCCAAAACACCGGCCACCGCCCGATGGTGAAAGGCGGCTACGCCCCCGTGGCGCCGGTGGATGCCGGGCAGGATTTGCGCTCCGCCATGGTCAACATCCTGCAGGAAATCGGCATTGAAGTGGAAGTGCACCACGGCGAAGTCGGCACCGGCAGCCAGATGGAAATCGGCACCAAATTCAGCACCTTGGTACACCGTGCCGACCAAACCCAAGACATGAAATACGTGATCCACAACGTGGCGCACAACTTCGGCAAAACCGCCACCTTCATGCCCAAGCCCTTGATGGGCGACAACGGCAGCGGTATGCACGTGCACCAATCCATTTGGAAAAACGGCCAAAACCTGTTTGCCGGCGACGGCTATGCCGGCTTGAGTGACACCGCCCTCTACTACATCGGCGGCATCATCAAGCACGCCAAAGCGCTGAATGCCATCGCCAACCCCTCCACCAACTCCTACAAACGCCTGGTGCCGCATTTTGAAGCGCCCACCAAGCTGGCCTATTCCGCCAAAAACCGTTCCGCCTCCATCCGCATCCCTACCGTGCACAGCGTGAAGGCACGCCGCATCGAAGTGCGCTTCCCCGACCCCACCGCCAACCCCTACCTGGTGTTCGCCGCGCTGCTGATGGCCGGACTGGACGGCATCCAAAACAAAATCCACCCCGGCGATCCGGCCGACAAAAACCTCTACGACCTGCCGCCGGAAGAGGATGCACTCGTGCCGACCGTATGCGCCTCTTTGGAAGAAGCCCTGGCCGCCCTCAAAGCCGACCACGAATTCCTCCTGCGCGGCGGCGTGTTCAGCCAAGACTGGATCAACAGCTACATTGCCTTCAAAGAAGAAGACGTGCGCCGCATCCGCATGGCACCGCACCCGCTGGAATTTGAAATGTATTATTCGCTGTAAGGCGGGCAAAAATTTAATGGCACCTAAACCTTGCCATACGATAAAAGGCTACCTGAAAAATTGGCTTCGCAGAAACCCGCGTGCTCGTTTTCAGGTAGCCTTTTTGTGCCATAGAGCAAAGCAACTTTCGCTACGGCAAGGGTTTGCCTTGCCGTATTTCCGTACTGCCTGCCTCCTTAATACCGGAAGCCGATTCGGCTTGCCAGATTTGTCCCAAGCTGCGGCCTGTTGAATGTTTCAGGTAGCCTTTATTTTGCGGGTGGGCGAGACAAAATGGCGGCAGATTGAGCAAAATCGGATAGTTTGGAGCAGGGGAATGCCAGTATGATGCCGCCTGTTTTAAATTACCCCAGCAATAAAGGAACACATCATGGGTGCACGCCGAAAATTTCCGATTCCGCTCAGCTATTTCAGCATCACCATCGGCCTATTCGCGTTGGGTTTGTCGTGGCGTTATGGCGCAGCGACAGGCCTGATGCCGGCTTGGCCGGGCGAAGGGTTGCTGGCGGCGGCGTTTGCCGTGTGGCTGGTGCTGGTGGCGGCTTATGTGTGCAAGATATTGGCTTATCGCGATGAGTTTTTAGGCGACTTAACCGATTTGGTGCAATGCTGCTTTCTCAGCGCCATTCCGATTACCACCATCTTGGCAGGCATTGCCGGGCTGCCTTATGCCGCCGGGGCGGCACGCGTGCTGGTGTATGCCGGCATTGCCGGGCAGCTGGCGTTTGCCATGTATCGTGCTGCCGGGCTGTGGCGCGGGCTGCACAACTTGGCCGCCACCACGCCGGTGATTTATCTGCCTACGGTGGCCACCAATTTTGTGAGTGCCACGGCGCTGGGCGTACTCGGGCTGCATGATTATGCGGTGCTGTTTTTTGGCGCAGGAATGCTGTCTTGGTTTAGCCTGGAGGCGGCGATTTTGGGCAGGCTGCGCACGGAGGTGGCGGTTGCGCCGCAAGTGCGCGGGATAGTGGGCATCCAGCTTGCGCCGGCTTTTGTGGGCTGCGGGGCGTATTTTGCGGTGAACGGCGGGGCAATCGACACGTTTGCGCTGGCCTTGATGGGCTACGGCTGTTTGCAGTTTCTGCTTTTGCTGCGCCTGCTGGGTTGGTTTGCCGAGGGCGGGTTTAGCATGAGTTGGTGGGGCTTTTCGTTCGGTTTGGCGGCTATGTGCGGTTGCGGGCTGCACCTCTTGGCCGCAGGCAAGATGGTATGGCTGGGCGCAGTGTTGGCAGTAAGCGGCTCGGCCGGGGTGGCGCTGCTGCTGGCGGGAACGCTGTATTTGGTGTGGCAGGGGCGGTTTTTGGTGCGTTAGGCTGTTTATGCCCTTGTTGTAAAGGCTACCTGAAAACGGTTGATACGGTTTCAGGTAGCCTTTTTGTAGCGGAGGAAGGGATCAGAGCAAATCCAATTGCGCTAAGGCCTGTTGCAGCTGGTCGGCCGTCCAGTGGTTGCCGGCAGCGAGGGTCATGAGGGCGGTAGCGGTTTCGATATTGCATTTGCCGCCACCCACCGCGCCGGCCTGGCGCAGGGCGTTGCCTTGGGCGTAGGCGGTGCCGGTGCGGCCGTGGTGGGCTTGGCTGATGTTGAGCAGCAGGCCGCCGTTTTGGGTGAAGTGTTGCACGGCGACGAGCAATTCGGGGCTGGCGGGGGCATGGCCTTGGCCGTAGGAAAGCAGGATGGCGGCTTCTTGGGGGAAGTGGCGCAGGCTGTGGGCGATTTGCTCGGGGCTGCTGCCGGGGGTGAGCAGATGGCTGCACACGCGGACGGCTGGGTTGAATCTGGTGGGCAGGCCGCTGAGGCGGCTGGGCGGGGTGTTTGGCTGCCAGGTGTTGAAGTGGGCGTTGTCGAAGCCTTGGTCGAGTTCGGTGCTGCATTTGCTGCTGCCGACGGCGGGGTAGAGCCGGCCGCCGAAGGCGATAACGGTGCTGTGCAGTTGGGGGTTTTGCAGGGTGGAGACGGCGGTTTGCAGGTTGGCGGGGGCATCGCTATCGGCGGCGTGGTAGGGCTTTTGCGCGCCGGTGAGGACGATGGGTTTGCCGCCGTTGTCGAGCGCAAGGGCGAGGAAGTTGGCGGTGTAGGCGAGGGTGTCGGTACCGTGCAAGACGAGGATGCTGTCGTGCTCGGGCAGGGCGGCTTGCAGGATGGCGAGCCATTCTGCCCAATGCTGGGTGGTGATGTTGGAGCTGTCGATCAGGGGCTGGCAGATGTGCCAGTGAAACACGGCTTGTTCGGCATAGGATTGCAGGGCTTGTTCGGCGAGCTGGGCATCGGGAACGAGGCCGTTGGGGCTGGGCTTCATGCCGATGGTGCCGCCGGTGTAGAGGACAAATATTTTTTGCATGGCGGGATGGTTTGCTGGAAATGGGATATGGGATTATAGGGGCTAGTTGGAAAGTTGGGGTAGGGGATTGGGGTTTCTTTTTCAGGTAGCCTTGGTGTATTGGTGGGATGAAGCACGGGCTACCTGAAAAACCAATTAGTCGGTGTAAACAGGCAAATAGGGCTGGATTCGGTTTGCGGGCAGGTGTTCGGTTTCGTGCGGCAGATAGGTGCCGGCGTAGATGTGTTCGCCGATATCGAGGTCGTGTACGAACCAATCGTAGTAGGTTAATTCGCCTTGGGCATCAAACCAGTCGCAGCGGGCGGTTTGTGCGTTGATGCGGTAAGAGTGGGTGAGGCCGTTGCCAGTGTCGCGGTAGTCGGCAAAACCGTCTTCTTGTGTGAAGGACGGGGTGTGGTAGTGGTAAATCCGGCAGGCCGTGATGCGACCGACGGAGGCTGTGTAGCAAAAGAAGCCGCGTATGCGGTTTTGGGAGTCTAATTCGGCGGTGGTTTGGCAGATGAGCTGGCCGTGTTCGTTGAGCTCGGTGGTGCAGACGGCAATGTCTTGATGATTGCGGATAATGATGAATTGGCGGTTGGAATCGGGATCGAGTGTGAGCATGGCATGATTTAAAGGCTACCTGAAAAGTATTTTGCTTTTCAGGTAGCCTTTTAGTTAGCGGATGGAATTACTGAACTTTAATCAGTTTAACATCGAATACCAGCACGGAGTTGGGCGGAATGCTGGGGTTGCCTTTGTCGCCGTAGGCGAGTTCGGCGGGGATGTAGAGGGTGTATTCGCCGCCTTCTTTCATCAGTTGCAGGCCTTCGGTCCAGCCTTTGATCACGCCGTCGAGCTTGAAGGTAGCGGGTTCGCCGCGTTTGATGGAGCTGTCGAACACGGTGCCGTCGAGCAATCTGCCTT
>CAUPYH010000093.1:0-6321 GCA_963515595.1 uncultured Eikenella sp.
TCGGGGCATTCTTGGCGGATTTCGGCGATTTCTTCCATGCTCAATTCGCGCGACAAGATAATGCGTTCCACGCCGATGCACTGCCAGAATTTCACGCCCCAGTAGTTGGTGGTGTTGGCCTGCACGGAGAGGTGGATGGGCATATCGGGCCAGCGTTCGCGGGTAACCATAATCAGGCCGGGGTCGGCCATAATCAGTGCGTCGGGCTTCATGGCAACCAGCGGCTCCATATCGGCCACAAAGGTTTTGAGCTTGCTGTTGTGCGGCAGGGTGTTGACGGTGAGATAGAACTTTTTACCGCGTGCGTGGGCTTCGGTAATGCCGGCCTGCAATACGTCGAGTTTGGCGAATTCGTTGTTGCGGGCGCGCAGGGAATAGCGCGGGCTGCCGGCATACACGGCATCGGCGCCGTAATCGAAGGCGGTACGCATGCGCTCGGGGCCGCCGGCGGGGAGAAGGAGTTCGGGAGATTTCATGGCGTGATTCAAATGGGATAAGGGGGTAATCGGAATAGAAGCGGTTTGCTTTCAGGTAGCCTTTAAGTTATTCGGAGATGCTTTAAACGATTTTCAGGTAGCCCCTTAAGCAGGCTACCTGAAAACGAAGTTTCTGCGAAGCTAAAACGAAGTTTCTGCGAAGCTAAAACATCGGCTTCCACAGAAGCGGCAGTAAAACGGATTATAGCGCAAAACGGCGGCTAACCTGCTTCGGCAGTGTCGTGTTTGGGCGCGGGCTCCCAAATTTGCGAGGTGAAGAGTTGCGCATCGTGCACATAGGGGTTGTTTTGATCCCACACATAGCCGGCAAACACGGCGCTTAGCATACGGTCGGTTTCCGGCGTGCGCTGGCCGCTGAAAATCATGTCTTGCAGCGTGCCGGAATACCAAGCCTCCACATAGTGCCGGAACACGTTTACGCCGGACATCAGCGGGCGGGCGAATTCGTTTTGCCAGTTCACCTGCTGGCCGTTCAGCTGGCGGGCCACCAAATCGGCGGCGAGCTTGGCTGAGTGGGTGGCGATGGTAACGCCGGAGGAGAATACCGGGTCGAGGAATTCGGCGGCATTGCCCAATAGGGCGAAGTGGCGGCCGTAGAGCGATTTCACGCTGGCGGAATAACCGGGCAGGTAGATGAAGGGGAAGTCGTTATCCCATTGTGCGTTTTTTAAAATGCGGCGCAGGAATGGAACTTCCAAAGCAAATTTTTTCAGAATAATGGCAGAGCTTTCCTGCCCGAGTTTTTCAGGTAGCCCAACCACGCCGATGGAGGCGCGGCCGTTGGAGAAAGGAATCAGCCACAGCCAAATATCGCGATGTTCGGGGTGGACGCACACTAGGTTTTTATTGCGGTCGAAGGCAGGATCGGTGATGTGGTCTTCGATGTGGGTAAAGTGCACGTGGCGCACAGGTAGGTCGGAAGGAATATCCCAGCTGAGCATGCGCGGCAGCACCCGGTGGTAGCCGCTGGCATCCAGCACGAAGCGCGCGCCCAGCACATAAGGATCGCCACCTTCCTGCTGCACCACCAGTTTGGCGAAATCGCCGTGGTTGTCGAAGGCTTTCACCGTGGAGCCGAACTGTACGGTTACGCCTTGCTTGATGGCTTCGTCGATCAGGATTTTATCGAAACGGGCACGCTCTACATTGAATGCGGTGGATGGGCCGGAGGAGAATTTATCGGTGAATTTGAAGCTGGTGTTGCGTTCGCCCCAGGAGAAAGCGAAGCCGTTTTTATATTGAAAGCCGAATCCGGCCTGCACGGCAGGCAGGAAGCCGGCCTCATGCAGCAACTCTATGCAATGCGGCAGTAGGCTCTCGCCGATAACGAAACGCGGAAAATGCTGCTTTTCCACCACACAAACATTGAATCCCCGCTTGTTCAATAAAGCAGCCGCCACTGCCCCAGAGGGGCCGGCGCCGATGATAACGACGTCGTAATGCTGAATCATGTTTTCCCTTTAATTATTGGTTTCTGCTCAGCTGCAATTGGTTGGTTGTAAGTAGTGGCAAGATTATTTGTTTTCAGCCAATCAGCCATTGCATTCCATTACATGGCAGTATGGGCTTGAATGGTTTGAAAACTATTTATGATTATTAATAATTGGACAAAAATTGTCCAAAACCAACCGCCGTAGGCAACACGGCACGACCTTTGCCTGTTTTAGCAGTGTTGCCCGGTAAGCAATAGGCCTATAGGCTACCTGAAAGCAATTACTCTGCCAAGCTATATTTATTTTTAAATTAGCGGATTAACTTTATTCCTACCACAGCGTATGTTGGCAGCAATGTGCTTTCGAGTCTTGTTAGCGGTTTACAGCCCGGCATCGGCAGCAAATTTGTCCGCTAACGCCCGCAGACAGTTTTCCGGCCAGGCCGTACAATACCGCCCGTTACCCTAGGCTACCTGAAAATCAAGGACCCGCCATGCAGGATTTCCACGTTGCACAACTGCCGCTGCCGCCGCAGGGCACCCACCTTGTCGAGGCTTCCGCCGGCACGGGCAAAACCTACAGCATTGCCGCGCTGTTCACCCGCCTGGTGGTGCTCGAAGGTTGGGCACCGGAAAACATACTGGTGGTTACCTTCACCGAAGCCGCCACCGCTGAGCTGAAAAACCGCCTGCGTGCCCGGCTGGGCGAAGTTTTGGCTGCCCTGCAGAGCGGGGAGACGCCGGACGATGAGTTTCTGCAACACCTGCTGGCCGAAGCCTTGGCCAAACAAGAGCGCAGCAAGCTCATCCTGCAGCTGCAGGCTGCCCTGTCCGGCTTCGACACCGCCGCCATCTACACCATCCACGGCTTCTGTCTGCGCGTGCTGGGCGACTACGCCTTTTTGTGCGGCGTACCCTTCGAGCTGGAAACCGGCCCCGCCGACACCGCCGTCCGCCTGGTGGCCGCACAGGATTTCTGGCGCGAACACGTGGCCGACCACCCGCAAAACGCGCGCATCGCCGCCCGCTTCGGCATCACCCCCGCCTCCGTGCTGGCCGAATTTTCAGGTAGCCTCAAACGCGCCTTTTTGGACTACAGGCTACCTGAAAACCGCCTGCCGCAAATACAGAAAGGCCTCCATGCCGCTTGGCAGAAGCTGCAACGGAATGCGGAGGAAATCGAAACAGTGTACCGCCGCATCAAGCCGCAGCTTCACGGCGGTACATTCAATGCCTCCGTCGACACTCTGTTTGCCGAGCTCCGGCAAGCCGCACAAGAAGGTTTGGAACAACCCGTGCTTTCCAAGCCGGACAAGCTGCTGTGTTTTGAAGACAACGCCTTGCGCGGCAAAATCAAGAAAAACCAGCATATTGAAGAAGCCGACATCGCCGCCCTGCAGCCCTTGGCCGTTCTCGGCCGCCGCCTGGCCGAAATCGGCGAAGCCGAGCAGGAAGCCGCCATCCGCCTCAAGCTCGAATGCTTGGGCTACCTGAAAACCCGTTTGGCCGAAGACAAGCGCCGCAGTCCACGCCGTGACTATGATGATTTGCTGCTCGACGTGCATGCCGCCCTGTCCAACCCCGAACATCCCGAACAAGCCGAAGCGCTCGCCCAAGCCCTGGCGGCCAAATGGCGCGTGGCGCTCATCGACGAATTCCAAGACACCGACCCGCTGCAATACGCCATTTTTCACACCGCCTTTATCCGCCAAGGCGTGCCTGTATTTTTGGTGGGCGACCCCAAGCAGGCCATCTACGGCTTTCGCGGTGCCGACATCCATGCCTACCTCGCCGCCGCAGCCGATACCGCCCCCGAGCAAAGCTATACCCTGCACACCAACTACCGTAGCCACAGCAATCTGGTCAACGGCATCGGCCATCTGTTTGCCGCCCGCAGCCGCCCCTTCGTGCTGCCGCAGATTGCCTACCCCGACGTGCAGGCCGCCCGCGCCGAGAGCCTGCTTAGCCCTGCGCCCGATGCCGCCGTGGCCGTGCGCTGGATTAATCCATCTGTCGAAGATGGCAAACTGCCGAATAAAGATTTCTTGCGCGAACTTTCTGCTAACTATTGTGCCTGCGAAATTGCTGCAAGATTAAACCAAGCTTTTTCAGGTAGCCTCATGATTGAGGATAAAGACAGTAAAAAAAACAAACCGTTACATCCCGGTCAAATCGCTGTATTGGTACGTAAACACGAAGAAGGAGAAATGGTATCGCGCGCGCTCAAACGCCGAGGCGTGCGCAGCGTATTGCTGCAACAGCAATCAGTGTTCGACACGCCCGAAGCTGAAGCCCTGCACTCCCTGTTGCTGTTTTGGCTGGCACCGCAGCAAACCGAATACCTGCGTTTCGTGCTCGGAGGTATTTTCTATGGCTACACCGCACAAGACCTGGCCGAATTGAACGGCAACGAAAACTGCCTGGCCGAGTGGATCGCCCTGGCCGAAACCGCCGCCGAAGCCTGGCAGCAGCACGGCATCTACACCGCGCTCACCCGCTTCGCCCGCCAAAGCGGCCTCGAGCAGCACCTTCTGTACACCCGCAACGAACGCAGCTTCACCAACTTCTGGCAGCTGGCCGAAATCCTGGCACTGGCCGCCGACGAATGCGTTACGCCCTCCGCATTGGCGCAATGGCTGGAAGCACAGTTGCAAAACGTTGAAAAAGACAAAAAAAACACAGAATACCAGCTACGACTGGAAAGCGATGAAGACTTGGTAAAAATCGTTACCATGCATGCGGCTAAAGGGCTGGAATACCCGCTGGTGTTTTGCCCTTTCGTGTGGGATACCAGCCGAGATTTGGTGAAAGACTGGAACATCATCAGCCAAAGCAACGGTCGTAACCTATTGTTGGCCAAAGCCCAGCTGGGAGAAGAAGATGAGCGGCAGCTGTTTGCCGAAGACCTCGGCGAACGCCTGCGCCTTTTGTATGTTGCGCTTACTCGCGCCCGCGAGCAGCTCGTGCTCTACGCCGCTCCCTGCAGTAACACCCCGGAAAACACCTTCGCCTATCTCTTGACCGAAACAGGTGAGGACGATTGTCATGCCATCCGCAGCCATTGGAGCAGTTTTGAAGGCCAAGGCCGAGCCGAAGCCCTGCGACAGGCCTGGCTTAAGCGCATCCAAAGCGCCGCGCCCGGCCAGTTGCAATGGCTGGAAGGCGAGCCGCCCGAAGCCAGTTACCGCGCCCGCGACGAACAGCAGGGCGGCTACCGCGCCCTCGTGCTGCCCGAGCGGCCGCTGCAATTTATCCGCCACACCAGCTTTACCGGCCTGAGCCGCCAAACCCTGGCGGCCGAAGAGTGGCTACCTGAAAAACTGTTGGCTGATGAGAATCCCGCCGCTGAAACCGAAAGGCTACCTGAAAACGAGCACAGCAAGTTTCTGCGAAGCAAAAGTTCAAGCGACGAGTTGCGGTCTAACGGCCGAAATGTAGTTCAGCCAAACGGGCAGGGCGATTTGTGGTTAAATGAAGCCGAAACCGCCTTACTAGCTTTCCCTGCTGGTACCCAGCCCGGTATCTGCCTGCACAGCATTTTGGAACAAACCGATTTTGTCCACCCCGCTGCCGAACAAGCGGCATCCTATGCCGATATCTTGGACAAACACGGCTTCGAGGCCGAGCAATGGCTGCCGGCGGTGTTGGAAATGGTAGAAGCCGTGCGCTGTGCGCCGTTGGCAGAGAATATGCAGTTGTCTGATATTCCCGCCGATAGCCGCGTGGCGGAAATGGGCTTCGTGCTGCACCTGCATGATTTCGGTTTGAAACGCCTGCGCCGCTGGTTTGCCCGCCCCGACATCGGGCTACCTGAAAACGCTGCCGCCCACCTGCCGCAGCTGGATTTCCACGCTGTAACCGGTTTCCTCAACGGCTTCATCGACCTGATTGCCGCAGGCAAAAACGGCAGGGTATGCGTTATCGACTATAAATCCAACCACTTGGGCAGCCGTTTGGCCGATTACGGCCAAGCCGCCATGAGCGCGGCGGTGAGCGAACACCATTATTACCTGCAAGCGCTGATTTACGCCGTAGCCACCGCACGCTACCTGAAACAACGCCGCGCCCTGCCCGAATACATCCATGTGCGCTACCTGTTTGTGCGCGGCCTAAATCCGCACGGCCAGGAGGGCTTGTGGTGCTGGGACATCCCTGTTTCCGCTCTGCAGGAATGGCTTGAATAGCTGCAGTCGTGCCGGCAGGACAAGGAGTGGCAGAAAAATCAACATAAATAACAATCCTTAGCCAAGTTTTCCAGAATGGATATTGACTATTTGCTAAATCTGCCTATAATATGCCCCTTTCGTAAGTACGGCGCAGCCGGAAAACGCCCAAGCCCCAAGCGGGAATAGCTCAGTTGGTAGAGCGCAACCTTGCCAAGGTTGAGGTCGC
>CAUPYH010000094.1:0-6248 GCA_963515595.1 uncultured Eikenella sp.
GCCATGCGGGACAGCGAAGATGCGAACTATACGCCTCCAAAAAAACTTTGTCAAATACCTAAAAACAAAAATACCACCACGAAGCACTAAATCCCTAAGCCAAAATGAAATTTATCTAGTAGGGATGCAACTGGCCACCGGCTACCTGAAAACTAAACCTGAAACCGCCCCCCTTTAATCTGCGAAGCGTTGTGTAATTTTGCTGCCAAACTATGGTTACGCAATGCATGGGTGAGCGCCACAGCCAAACCATCGGCCGCATCAGCTTGCGGTTTCCCTGATAGCTTCAGCATCTGCACCACCATGTGTTGCACCTGCTCCTTAGCTGCCTTGCCCTGCCCCACCACCGCCTGTTTCACCTGCAAAGCCGTGTATTCATACACAGGCAATCCTCGCAGCACCAGCGCCGCCACCGCCGCACCGCGCGCCTGCCCCAGCATCAGCGTGGCAGCGGGATTAACATTCACAAACACCTGCTCCACCGCCGCCTGATTCGGCCGATAAGTATCAATAATCTCACCGATGTGCTGCACGATAATGCCGATGCGGCCAGCCAGCTCGTCACCTGGAATGGTTTTGATGCAACCGGATGCCACATAGCGATGGCTCTGCCCCAGCACATCAATCACACCAAAACCCGTTACCCGGCTGCCCGGGTCGATGCCTAAAATCCGTATCGGCTTCTGCATAGCTTTTCCATTTAAATTGCTCAAACTGGTTTTCAGGTAGCCTCACTCTTACCAAATACCAAACAGGCTACCTGAAACCGATTGGCCGCATTATAAGCCAAGTTTTCAGGTAGCCTGCTATAAGACAATATGGTGCGCAGATTTGAAGTAGCCTACATAAAACGGTAAACTGCGAGCCGTTTCAACTCTTAAATTACGACTCCATCGCACCGATGAAGCCAGCATTCGACATCAAATCCGCCCGTCTCGACGCGCTCGCCATCCAGCTCAACACCACCGAGCTGGCTGCCATCCGGCAAACCCTCACCGAGCGTGCCGCACAATACCGCGAGCTCAGCGATATGCCGCTGCTGCTCGACGTACAGGCATTCGACTCGCCGGACAATCTGGATTTAGACGGCCTGCTCGGCCTGTTTGCCGAGCACAGCCTGCCCATCGGCACACTGCGCCATCACGACGAACAATGGCAGGCTGCCGCCCGTGCCCACCACTTAGCCTTTTGCAGCGATAACGCCAATGGCGAAGAACACAAAAGGCTACCTGAAAACGTGCAACACGAAACGTCCAACACCCCGCCCGCTCCTGCCGTGCGTCAAACCCTGGTGGTGGAGAAACCTATCCGCACCGGCCAGCAGGTGTATGCCGAAAATGCCGATCTTATCGTGTTGGGCTTAGTGAACGAAGGAGCCGAAGTGATTGCCGACGGCCATATTCATATTTACGCTCCCCTGCGCGGTCGTGCCTTAGCAGGCGCCGGCGGCGACCAAAATGCCCGCATTTTTGCCCAATCGATGCAGGCCGAGCTGGTATCCATCGCTGGCATCTACCGCACTTTCGACCAACAGCTGCCGCCGCACCTCCACCGCCAGGCCGTGCAGGTTTATTTGCAAAAAGAGCGGCTGGCCATCGCGGCTCTCAGCGAGATTATTTGAAAGTAACATACTTTACTCGGCTACACAAAATACAAACGGCGGCAAACCATTTTCAGGTAGCCCACCAAGCGTAACAACCTAATTTCAACAAAACGGATTCACCTAAGGGAAAGGACCATAACCGTGGCAAAAATTATTGTAGTAACCTCCGGCAAAGGTGGCGTGGGCAAAACCACCACCAGCGCCAGCATCGCCAGCGGCCTGGCTTTAAAAGGACACAAAACCGCCGTGATCGACTTCGACGTCGGCCTGCGCAACCTCGACCTCATCATGGGCTGCGAACGCCGCGTGGTGTACGACTTAATCAACGTTATCCAAAACGAAGCCACATTGCACCAGGCACTGATTAAAGACAAGCATTGCAACAACCTGTTCGTGCTGCCCGCCTCGCAAACCCGCGACAAAGACGCGCTTACCTGCGAAGGCGTAGAGCGCGTACTCTCCGAGCTCACCGAAAAACTGGACTTCGAATTCGTGATTTGCGATTCGCCCGCCGGTATCGAAACCGGTGCGCTGATGGCACTGTATTTTGCCGACGAAGCCATCGTCACCACCAATCCCGAAGTGTCCAGCGTGCGCGACTCCGACCGCATTTTGGGCATCCTACAAAGCAAGAGCCGCCATGCCGAAAAAGGCGAACAGGTGAAAGAACACCTGCTGATTACCCGCTACAACCCCGAACGTGTAGAAAGCGGCGAAATGCTTTCCGTGAAAGACATCGAAGACGTGCTGCGCATTCCGCTCCTAGGCGTGATTCCCGAATCGCAAAGCGTGCTGCAGGCCTCCAACGTCGGCCTGCCCGTCATCCATCAGGAAGGCGCGGCCGCCGAAGCCTATAAAGACGTGGTGGCCCGCCTTTTGGGCGAAAACCGGCCGATGCGTTTCTTGGAAGCGGAGAAAAAAGGCTTCCTGCAGCGCCTGTTCGGAGGATAGGCCATGTCATTGATTGATGTATTGTTCGGCAAGAAAAACAAATCCGCCAGCATCGCCCGCGACCGCCTGCAAATCATCATTGCGCAGGAACGCGTGAAATCCCAAGCGCCGGACTACCTGCCCACCCTGCAGAAAGAGCTGCTGGAAGTGCTGTCGAAATACGTACACGTGTCGCCGGACGACATCCGCATCTCGCAGGAAACGCAAAACGGTGTGGACGTGCTGGAACTCAACATCGTTTTGCCCGACCTGCAACGCAAAAGCGAAGAGGGCTGAGCCATGACCCTGACCGAATTGCGCTATATTGTGGCCGTTGCACAAGAACGCCACTTCGGCCGCGCCGCCCAACGCTGCTTCGTCAGCCAGCCCACCCTCTCCATCGCGATTAAAAAGCTGGAAGAGGAGCTTTCCGTTTCGCTGTTCGACCGCAGCAGCAACGAAGTCAAGCCCACCGAAACCGGCGAGCGCATCATCACCCAGGCGCACCGCGTGCTGGAAGAAGCCGACCGCATCAAACACCTGGCCGCCTCCGAGCAAAACGAGCTGGCCGGCGTGTTTAAGCTGGGGCTGATTTTTACAGTGGCGCCCTATCTTTTGCCGCGCCTGATTTTGTCGCTGCGCAAGCTGGCACCCGATATGCCGCTGATGCTGGAAGAGCACTATACCACCAACCTCACCGACTCCCTGAAAAAAGGTGAGTTAGACGCCATCGTGGTGGCCGAGCCCTTCCAAGAGCCGGGCATCATCACCGAGCCGCTGTATGACGAGCCGTTTTTCGTCATCGTGCCGAAGGGGCACGAATTCGAAGAGCTCGACGCCGTATCCGTGCAGCAGCTGACAGAACAGCAAGTGCTGCTGCTCAGCGAAGGCAACTGCATGCGCGACCAAGTTTTAGAAAGCTGCAGCAAACTGGCCTCCCGCCAGCGCATTCTCGGCCTGGCCAACACCCTGCAGGGCAGCTCCATCAACACCATCCGCCATATGGTGGCCAGCGGCCTGGGCATCAGCGTACTGCCCTCCAGCGCCCTCACGGATAATGACCACCTGCTGTTTTCCATCATCCCCTTCGAGCCGCCCGCGCCCAACCGCCGCATCGTATTGGCCTCGCGCCGCAACTTCGTGCGACCGCAGGCATTGCAGGCATTGCGCCAAGCCATTCTGAAATCCCAGCTTACAGGTGTGCGTTTTGCCGAAGCCTAGCCGGTTTGACAGAGGCTACCTGAAATCGTCTGATTATTTTTCAGGTAGCCTTAAAACGGCCGGCAAGCGGCAAACCATAATGCCTGATGAAGCACAGTGCTTCAGCCATGCCTTAAAGATGAAAAGGCTACCTGAAAATCCCAACAACCATTTTTCAGGTAGCCTTTAGCTTTGTTTTGTTTAATCGGCAAACCAAGTACAATACCGCCATTATTTTTTCCAACTTTCCTGCACAACCATGCTCACCTTCCAACAAATCATCTTCAAACTGCAAAACTACTGGGCCGCCCAAGGCTGCACCCTGCTCCAGCCGCTCGATATGGAAGTTGGCGCCGGCACATCCCACCCCGCCACCTGCCTGCGCGCGCTCGGCCCCGAACCGTGGTTTGCCGCCTATGTTCAACCCAGCCGTCGCCCCAAAGACGGCCGCTACGGCAACAACCCCAACCGCCTGCAGCACTACTATCAATTTCAGGTAGCCCTCAAGCCCGCCCCGGCCAATATTCAAGACCTCTATCTCGATTCCCTGCGCGAATTGGGCATCGACCCCAAAGTGCACGACATCCGCTTCGTCGAAGACGACTGGGAAAACCCCACCCTCGGCGCATGGGGCTTGGGTTGGGAAGTTTGGCTCAACGGCATGGAAGTTACCCAATTCACCTACTTCCAACAAGTCGGCGGCATCGACTGCACCCCCGTGCTCGGCGAAATCACCTACGGCATCGAACGCCTGGCGATGTACCTGCAAGGCGTGGAAAACGTTTACGACCTCGTTTGGGCGAAAACGCCGGACGGCAACACCATCACCTACGGCGACGTGTACCACCAAAACGAAGTCGAACAATCCACCTACAACTTCGAATACAGCGATGCCGACTGGCTGCTGCGCCAGTTCAACGACTACGAAGCGCAAGCCAAACGCCTGCTGGCTGTGGAAGACACCAGCCTCGCCCTGCCCGCCTACGAGCTCGTCCTCAAAGCCGGCCACACCTTCAACCTCCTAGACGCACGCGGCGCCATTTCCGTAACCGAGCGCGCCACCTACATCGGCCGCATCCGCGCACTGAGCCGCGCCGTGGCGCAGAAATATGTGGAAAGCCGCGAGAAACTCGGTTTTCCGCTGATTAAAAACAGAGCGCATACAGCCTGAAAATGCTAGAATTCTCACCAACCTAACAAACAAGTGCCGCCTGCCTCCTGATTAAAAACCCAGCACCATCTACAGCAACGGCAGGCTACCTGAAACCAAACGACACGCTGCAATGAACACCCAAACCCTTTTAATCGAACTTCTCACCGAAGAACTTCCCCCCAAAGCCCTGAAGAATTTAGGCAACCACTTCGCCGCTTCTATTGCCGAAGGCTTGGAAAAAGCGCAACTGATTGACGGCACAGCCGAATTTACTGCCTACGCCTCGCCGCGCCGTTTGGCCGTTCAAATCAAAAATGTCAAAGCCGTGCAAGCCGATCAGAAAATCGTGAAAAAAGGTCCTGCCGTGGCGAATGCCATGAAAGACGGTGCGCCGACCAAGGCTTTGGAAGGTTTTGCACGCGGTGCGGGGGTGAAAATCGAAGACTTGACCATCGTCCACGACGGCAAGCAGGATGTGTACGCCTACGAATATATCCAAACCGGCAAACTGTTGGGCGAACTTTTGGAAGACATTATCAATCAAGCCGTTAAGAAACTGCCGATTCCGAAAGTGATGCGTTGGGGCAGCAGCACGTTTACCTTCGTGCGTCCCGTTCACGGGCTGATTGTGCTGCACGGCAGCGACATCGTAAACGTCAGCGTTTTGGGTCTGCAAAGCGGCAATCAAACCTTGGGACACCGCTTCCTTTCCAGCGGCGAAATCACCATTGAAAACGCCGACAGCTACGCCGCACAAATGCGCGAGCAAGGCAAAGTCGTCGCTTCGTTTGCCGAGCGCAAAGTCGCCATTCAGACGGCCTTGAACGAACAAGCAGGTCGTCTGAAAGCCACCGTAGCCGTCGATGAAGCCCTGTTGGACGAAGTTACCGCGCTGGTTGAATGGCCTGTGGTATTGGAAGCCGGTTTTGAAGAACATTTCCTCGCCGTACCGCAGGAATGCCTGATTCTGACCATGCAGCAAAACCAAAAATACTTCCCGCTGCTCGACCAAAACGGCAAGCTGATGAACCGCTTCCTGCTGGTCTCCAACCTGCAAACCGAAGACCCGTCGCACATCATCCAAGGCAACGAACGCGTCTTGCGCGCGCGCCTGTCTGATGCCGAGTTCTTCTACAAGCAAGACCAGAAAGCGACTTTGGAAAGCCGCCTGCCCAAGTTGGCGAACGTGGTGTACCACAACAAAATCGGCTCGCAGGCCGAACGCATCGAACGCCTGCAAAGCATCGCCGCCCACATCGCTAAAGCTTTGGGCGCGGATGCCGCCGCAGCCGAACGCGCCGCGCGTCTGGCAAAAGCCGACTTGGTGACCGAAATGGTCGGCGAGTTCCCCGAACTGCAAGG
>CAUPYH010000095.1:0-6224 GCA_963515595.1 uncultured Eikenella sp.
AGCTTATTTCTCTCAACCTGTGGTGTAAACAACGCGACGATTTACTACACAAAAGGCTACCTGAAAGTTTAGCTTCGCAGAAACTCGCGAGCTCGTTTTAACTGCGTTGAAGCTTACGCTTTCAGGTAGCCTTTATTGAAAGAACCAATCAAACTTAGCCACCGCAAACGCCGCAGCAACCGCTTTCGGTGGTTTCGCCATTAGTACTGTCGGCATTGTTGAGCACCTTCAGCTCGATATCATCCTGCACTTGCGGTGCAGTGTTTTCGGCAGTTTCAGGTTGGAGGTTTTCGTTTTGGCTCATTGCTTTTCCTTTCATCGGATGTGTGGCTGGGAAAATATACACCGTGATTTCAAGGCTGTTTGTCGGCAGCAGCCTCTTGCTGCTCCGCTTCCTCTGCAGTCTGCGTGTTTAGCGGAGTGGCAATTTGATCTTGCTCGGTTGCCTCATCTGCCAAAGCCGGAGCAGGTTCGCCAACTGGCTGATCGGTTTCGCCAGCATCCGTTGCCTCCGTATTGCCCACATCAGCACCGTTGTCGCCACGCACATTGTGGCTGTAGTCTTTCGGCGGGCTGGGCTGCTTGCCTTCCATGATCTCCAGCACTTGATCGCGATCGATGGTTTCCCATTCCATCAAGGCCTTGCACATGGTTTCCATCTTATCGCGGTTTTCATCCAAAATTTTGTAGGCCACCGCATATTGTTCATCCAAAATGCGGCGGATTTCGGCATCCACGTCCTGCTGGGTTTTCTCGGAAATATGCTGCGAGCGGGTAATGCTGCGGCCAAGGAACACTTCGCCTTCGTTTTCGGCATACACCATCACACCCATTTTTTCGCTCATGCCATAACGCGTTACCATCTCGCGCGCTATCTGCGTGGCACGCTCGAAATCGTTGGACGCGCCAGTGGAAATGCGGCCGACAAAAATATCTTCGGCAATACGTCCGCCAAACAGGATGGCCAGCTGGCTGAGCATTTGGTCTTTATACATCGAAATACGGTCGCGCTCCGGCAGCTGCCAGGTCAAGCCCAGCGCACGGCCGCGCGGCATGATGGTTACCTTATGCACCGGATCGGTAAACGGCAGGCTCTCGGCCACGATGGCATGGCCGGCTTCGTGATAAGCGGTGGCGCGTTTTTCGTCTTCGTGCATCACCATGCTGCGCCGCTCAGGGCCCATATAGATTTTATCTTTAGCATCTTCAAAGTCGCTCTGATCAACCTTGATTTTATTGCGGCGGCCGGCAAACAGAGCAGCTTCGTTCACCAAGTTGGCCAAATCCGCGCCGGAAAACCCGGGCGTACCGCGCGCCAGCGATACCAAATCCACTGAAGCATCCAGCGGCACTCTCTTAGCGTGCACTTTCAAAATCTGCTCGCGGCCGCGGATATCGGGCAGCGGCACCACCACTTGGCGGTCAAACCGACCGGGGCGCTGCAAGGCCGGGTCGAGCACGTCCGGGCGGTTGGTGGCGGCAATTACGATCACAGTTTGATTGCTTTCAAAACCGTCCATCTCCACCAGCAGCTGGTTCAAAGTTTGTTCGCGTTCATCGTTGCCGCCGCCCAAACCGGCTCCACGCTGGCGGCCCACGGCATCGATTTCGTCGATAAAGATGATGCAGGGCGCATTTTTCTTAGCCTGCTCAAACATATCGCGCACACGGGAAGCACCCACGCCCACGAACATTTCCACAAAGTCCGAGCCGGAGATGCTGAAAAACGGCACGCCCGCTTCGCCGGCAATCGCCTTGGCCAGCAAGGTTTTACCCGTACCCGGGCTGCCAGCCAGCAAAATCCCTCGCGGCACACGACCACCCAAACTCTGATAGCGGTTCGGCGCTTGGAGGTAATCCACGATTTCCTGCACTTCTTCTTTCGCCTCATCGCAACCGGCCACATCGGCAAAGGTTACGCGGTTGGCATCTTTATCCAGCAGCCGGGCACGGCTTTTGCCGAAAGAAAACGCCCCGCCTTTGCCTCCGCCGCCGTTTTGCATACGCAAAAAGTAAAACCAAGCGCCAATCAGCAGCAGCACCGGCAAGAGGCTGGTGAAGAAAATACTGCTCCACTGGCCGGGCTTTTCTTCGGGGACATATCGGAAATCAACGTTCTTGTCCTGCAGCATCGTCAGGAGTTTGTCGTCCATCGGCGCATTGGTATAGAACTTGGATTTGTCGGTGCGCTCGCCTTTAATCACATAACCGCTCAGCAGCGTGCCTTCAATATCCACCTTGGTCACTTCGCCTTTGTTTACCTGCTGGATAAACTGCGAATAGTTGATCAGCTGTTTGTCTTCCCTCTTGCCCAGCAACGTTTGGGCCGAGGCAAGCAGCACCCCGGCCAGAAACAGCCAAACCAAAATCGTCCTCATGGTGTTACGCACGGTAACAAGCTCCTAACTATATAAAATGCCACAAATAAAAAACAGATGATAACCAGCACTTTGCTGATTACCGCTTATTCCTGCCCAGCAGATATACCTCGCTGGAACGGCTGCGCGAGGCCTTAGGCTTGCGCACCTGCACTTGGGCAAACACCACGCGCATGGCCTGCATATACTCCTGAAAACCCGCGCCCTGAAACACTTTCACCAGCATATTGCCACCGGTTTTCAGATGCTCAGCGGCAAAATCCAGCGCCAACTCGCACAAAACATAGCTGCGCGCCTGATCGGTTACCGCATTGCCCGACATATTGGGTGCCATATCGCAAATTACAAGGTCTAGCGCGCGGCCTTCGAGCAGGTTTTCCAACTCCTCCAGCACCTCGTTTTCGCGGAAATCGCCTTGGATAAACGATACGCCGGCAATCGGCTCCATCGGCAAAATATCCAGGGCAAACACCCTGCCCTGCGATCCTGCCAGCTTAACCGCCACCTGCGACCAGCTACCCGGCGCGCTGCCCAAATCGGCCAGCACCGTACCGTTTTTAATCAACTTGTCTTTTTCGTTGATTTCCAGCAATTTGTATGCCGCCCGGGCACGGTAGCCGTCTTTTTGTGCCTGATGCACATAGGGGTCGTTCACGTGCTCGTTCAGCCAGCTTTTAGAGGATTTGGAACGGGTTGCCATCATCAATCACAATCAAATAAACGGCCGCATTGTAGCCGATAAGGCTACCTGAAAACCACAATCGGGGTTTCAGGTAGCCTTCTGATGCGCTAATCCAAGGACTCAAACATTAAAGCTTTCGCCGCAACCGCATTCGTTTTTCACGTTCGGATTGGCAAACTTAAAGCCTTCCTGCAAGCCTTCTTTAGTGAAGTCCAGCTCGGTGCCGTCGAGATAGATATGGCTTTTCGGATCAACCAATACTTTCACGCCGTGCCCTTCAAACACCAAATCGTCGGGCAGGATTTCGTCGGCAAATTCCAGCGTGTAGGCCATGCCGGAGCAGCCGCTGGTTTTCACGCCGATGCGGATGCCTTCGCCTTTGCCGCGCTTGGTGAGGAAGCTGCGGATGTGTTCGGCAGCATTGGGGGTGAGTGTAATCATGGGGTGTCCTTTGTTTTTGGTTCTTGAAGAGGCTACCTGAAAAACAGTATCAGGGTTTCAGGTAGCCTTTCGATTAAGGTTTAGCGCTACTCGGCCGTACCGCCACTGGCGTTCTCGTGCGGGCGGCGCAGTCGATGATTTCGTCTTTTTCCAAACGGCCCGCCCGATTGTATGCCTGCAGGCGGGTAACAGTGCCGTTCCGGTAGAGCAGGCGCAGGCGCAATGTGCCGTCCGACAGGTAGCCGTGCGACCAGCCTTCAATCTCGCCCTGTGCGTTATAGCTGTGCAGGGTGCGGACTCTGCCGTTTGGATGGAATATTTCCAACTGCAAGGGCCGGCCGTTTTTGATCACAACCTGCCTGTCTCCCCCGGGCGGCCAGCGGTATTTGCCGTCGGGCAGGCCTTCCGGCAGCGGTGGGAGGATGCGGGCGTGCTGTTTTTCGCACATCCGCAGGCTCTCTTCATTTTCCGCCGTGAGCGCGGGCAGGTTGCGGACGGAGGCGGCACAACCGGCCAGCAGCAATACGGTAAGGATTGGAAGAAACAATTGGGTTTGCATAAGGCCTCGTTGTTCTGACGGCGGATATAGCGGATTAAAATCGCCATGCTAGGGCGTTGACCTGCCTTGATATACTGCCTGCACACCCTGAGGCTCGCCGCTTTTAATCCGCTTATTTTCAGGTAGCCTTACTTTGCCGCCTGCTGCCGCTTTGCCCAGCTCACGGCGGCCTGCATGGCGGCGCGTGACTGCGGGCTGTTTTTCCAGCAGGTGCTGCCGGTGAGCGCCGCGCCCTGTTGCAGCATATCGTCCACATCGGCGGCGGCGAGTTTGGCCACGTCGTCCAAACCCATTTGTTGCAGGCGTTGCAACACGGTTTTGCCGATGCCTTTTTCGGCAAGCAGGGATTGGGTTTCTTCGGGGGTAAACATGGGTTTGTTCCGTGTTGGTGTCGGCAGGTTTTTTTGAGGCAGGCTACCTGAAAACCGTCGTCAGGCAGTGAAGCGATCATACACGGCATCGATGCCGGCACAGGCGCGTTGAATCGCTACTTCCCAGTCCCCTGACGTGCCTTCGGCATAAACAGTATCCACCGAAGCAAAGCCTAAGAAGCCACCAAGCAGGGTTTTCAGGTAGCTTGAAGCGAAATCCATCTGCGCCATCGGACCTGCTGAATAAACGCTGCCGCTGGCCTGCAACAGCAGTACTTTGTGCGCGCCCATCAAGCCTTGCGGTGCGCCATCTTCGCCATAACGGAAGGTTTCGCCGGGCACAACCAGATTGTCCAGCCAGTCTTTCAGGCGGGCGGGAATACCGAAGTTATACATCGGATAGGCGATAACGAGGCGGCGGGCGGATTTCACTTGCTCCACCACCGACATTAACCGAGCCAACAGTGTCGCCTGTTCTGCATTCGGCTGCTGCCCTTGGAACACGGTGGTGATAAACATTTCCACCGCAGCCTTGTCCAACGGCTGGATGTCGGTTTCCGCCAGATTGACGGTTTGCACGCTGCCTGCGGGCAGCTTGGCCAGCAGATGGGCAACCATGCGGTTGGTGGCGGATTCTGAGGAGTGTGGGTTGGGATGGGCGTTGATAATCAGAGTATCGATCATTCCAAAGGTCTTTCTAAAAGGAAACTCGGTTGCTATGAAACCATCAGTTTCAGGTAGCCTATTTCAGCTGGCTGTCCTTGCTGCCGCGCCGGTTGTAGGCGGATCGGAATTGCTGTTGTTTGTCCGCTTCTTCTTGGCAGGCAATACACAACTGCACGCCGGGCAGGGCGCGGCGGCGGGCTTCGGGAATCGGCTCGCCGCATTCGGCGCATTCGCGGGCGCTTTCGCCGGAGGGCAGGTTTTGCCGGGCGGCGGCGAGCGCGTCGTCCAAATTGGCGTCGATTTGCGCCTGTTCCGCGCCGTCGGGCGCCCAGCCGCCAGCCATGTTACGAGCCTTTTTTCTTTTTGTAATCCGCCACGGCGGCTTTCACCGCGTCTTCCGCCAAAATCGAGCAGTGGATTTTCACGGGCGGCAGTTCCAATTCTTCGGCGATTTCGCTGTTTTTAATCGCCAGCGCGTCGTCCAGGCTTTTGCCTTTCACCCATTCGGTAATCAGGCTGGACGAGGCAATGGCGGAACCGCAGCCGTAAGTTTTGAATTTGGCGTCTTCGATGATGCCTTCATCGTTCACTTTGATTTGCAGGCGCATGACGTCGCCGCAGGCGGGCGCGCCCACCATGCCAGTGCCGACATTGCTGTCGTCTTTATCAAGCGTGCCGACGTTGCGGGGATTTTCGTAATGGTCAATAACTTTATCGCTGTATGCCATGATGTGTTTCCTTAATTAAAATTTATGATGGTTTGTGATGGGGTTGAGGCTACCTGAAAACGGAGTTTCTGCGAAGCGCAAACGGGTCGGCTAAATTTTGCACGCACCGCCTTCACAGCCGTCATCGTTGTTTTCGGGGTCGGTACCGCCTTCTACGGTGATGCCATCGAAGTCTTCAAGCAAGTTATCGAGATCGTCGAGATCGAGCTCTTGGTCGTTCATTGGTAGTATCCTCATTGTTGGTTGATTCATTATTTGCTTCTGTCTGTGGTTTAGAACGTGTGATACTTTTAATAACTTGTTCCTGATTAGCTTTAAACTGTTCTAAACATTCATCAAATTGCTGTTCGGCAGTTTGACGAACCAAAGCATCATCATCTTTCCGCCAATCTTCCAAAG
>CAUPYH010000096.1:0-6074 GCA_963515595.1 uncultured Eikenella sp.
GCAATATCAGGATGGGCGGCCTGCGCCTTATCCACCGCCACCGAAGCCATGCGCGGATGAATTTATTGTTGATGCGGATGCCGGTGCGCTGAGCGTGGCGCGGCTCGCCGGTGTACGGGTTCTCGCCGATATCCACGGTTTGGGTTTCCAGCTTCGGGCTGGGCTGCACGCGGCCTTCGCCCCGGCTGCGCGATAAGGGTCGAACCCGGCAGCGGCAACGGTAATCCAAGGGCGGGTACAGGGTATCTCACACCGGATCATCGGCGGCATAAACGCTGCCGTGCAGCATACGATGGGTCTCACGGGTGCGCTCATCATTGACTGCCAAGTATTCCCAATAAGGGTGCGTATCCACGGCATCCATCATTTCGGCATAACGCCCAGCCATATTTATCGCGCGCGGCTTCATCTTATTCCTAACCATAGAATTTTTGATTATATAAACAGTAACAAAAAGTATTTCTGGCAGCTTTCCTCTTCTTCTATCATACGAAAGAAATTTAGGGTTCACTGCCCTTAAGCAAATGGAAGGAGAGAAAAATGTCTTTAGAACTGAAACGGTTTTTGCCCAAATGGGGCTTGGCTTCGCAAATTACCTTTGCTTTTTTCGGCGCCGTTGCGCTGGGTTTGCTGGTGCGCTTTGCCGGCGGCAGCAGTGTGGTGGCGTCGGCAGGCAATCTGTTGGGCTCGCTGTTTGTGGGTGCGCTCAAGGCGATTGCGCCGTTGTTGGTGTTCACGCTGGTGGTATCGGCCGTGGCGCAACACCGCAAGGGCATGAATTCGAATATCCGGCCGGTGATTGTGCTGTATGTAATGGGCATGGCGGTGGCGGCATTGCTGGCGGTGGCGGTAAGCTTTGCATTTCCGTCTTTTGTGCCGCTCAACGGGGTGGATGTGGCGGATAAGCCGATTCCGAACGGGTTTGGCGAGGTGCTGCAAAACCTGCTGCTCAAAATCGTGACCAATCCGATACAGGCTTTGGCAGATGCCAACTACATCGGCATTTTGGCTTGGGCCTTGGTGTTGGGCTTGGCTTTGCGCGCTGCCGACGAGCCTACGCGCAATTTTCTGAAAAACATTTCCGATGCGGTAAACAAAGTGATGTATTGGATTATCCGCCTCGCCCCCATCGGCATTTTCGGGCTGACGCTGCATGCATTTGTGAGCACCGGCTTGGAAAACCTGGCGGCCTATCTGCATGTGCTGCTGGCGATTGTGGGCGCGATGGCGTTTATGGCGCTGGTGCTGAATCCGCTGATTGTGTTTTTTGCAATCCGCAAAAATCCGTATCCGCTGGTGTGGACTTGCCTGAAAGAGAGCGGGCTGATTGCTTTCGTTATCCGCAGCTCGGTGGCCAATATCCCGGTCAACCTGAATTTGTGCAAAAAGCTGGGGCTGAATGAGGAAACCTATGCGGTAACCATCCCGCTGGGTGCCACCATGAATATGGAAGGCGCATCGATTACCATCACTATCCTGACGCTGGCCGCAGTGCACACATTGGGCATCCCTGTGGATTTCATCACGGCTTTTTTACTGGTGATTATTGCCGTTATCGGCGCATGCGGGGCTTCCGGCATTCCCGGCGGGGCGCTGCCGTTGGTGCCGATGGCATGCAGCTTGTTTAATATCAGCAACGATGTGGCGATGCAGATGGTTACCATCGGGCTGATTATCAGCGTGGTGCAAGACCCATGCGGCACGCTGCTTAATTCTTCCACCGATGTGGTGTTTACCGCCGCTGCAGATCCGGTGTATCGGCATAGAGAAGTGGCGGGGCAGGTGGAAACGGCGGCTTAAGTTTTCCGCTGTGGCAAACCAACTTAACTTTCGTACTGCATTGGTTTGCCTTACTGTATTGCTATCTTCCCCACATCAGGCGTTGCTCCGTAGAGGATTGTAGGGTATGGGTAAGACGGAGTGGCGCCTTAGGAAGAGAATTGGTTTGGTTATAAAAAGGCTACCTGAAAAATCGTTTCAGGTAGCCTTGCTGTTTTCAGGTAGCCTGCTTGCCGCGTTTACTGCTGCTCGTGATACTCATGAAATTCGTAGTGATACGACAGCGCGCCGCCGGCTTTCTTCTGCGCCAGGTAATCGTCGTACACCGCGCGGATTTCCTTGCGTAGCAGGAAGAGGGCGATTAAGTTGGGAATCACCATAAAGCCGTTGAACATATCCGACAAGCTCCACACCACGTCCACTTTGCCCAACGTACCCAGCACGATGGCCAGCAGCACCAGCGTGCGGTAGATGGCCAAATGGCGGCCGTGGAACAGGAAGCGGATATTGGATTCGCCGAAGTAGTACCAGCCGATGATGGTGGTGAAGGCGAAGAAGGTGAGGCACACCGCCAAGAGCTGTGCGCCGCCGCTGCCGAAGGCAATCACGAAAGCCTGCTGTGTTACTGCCGCGCCTTGCAAACCCAGTTTGTCGGCATCGGTGAGCAGGATGATCAGCGCGGTGGCGGTGCACACCAGCAGCGTGTCGATAAACACGCCCACAAACGCCGCCATGCCTTGCTGCACGGGGTGCTGCACGTCTGCCGTGGCATGGGCGTGCGGGGTGGAACCCATGCCGGCCTCGTTGGAAAACAGGCCGCGCGCCACGCCGAAACGCACTGCTTCGCGCATGCCGATGCCGGCCGCGCCGCCCAACACCGCCTGCGGGTTAAACGCCGCAGTGAAGATGTGGTTGAACATCGGCGCGATGTGGCTGGAGAATTTGAACAGGATCACAATCGCGCAGATGATGTAGATGATGGCCATAAACGGCACCACAAACTGCGTGATTTTGGCAATGCGGTCCACCCCGCCCACGATAATCAGTCCGGCCAGCACCGCCAAGCCGATACCCACCGCCAAAGGCGGTATGTTGAAGGCCACGGTTACCGCCGAAGAGATGGAGTTGGATTGGGTGGCATTGCCGATGAAGCCCAGCGCGATAATCAGCGCAATCGAAAAGCCGCCGGAGAGGAAACGCGCTGCGTTGCGGCCGATTTTCGGCGTGAGCCCGTGCGTGATGTAAAACGCCGGGCCGCCGATGTATTTGCCGTGGCTGATCACGCGGTATTTCTGCGTCAAGAGCGCTTCGGCGAAGATGGTGGACATGCCCAAAATGGCAGAAAACCACATCCAAAAGATCGCGCCCGGCCCGCCGGCAGTAATCGCCGTGGCCACGCCGGCCACGTTGCCGGTGCCGATTTGGGCGGATACGGCCACCGCCAGCGCCTGAAATTGCGACAGCGATTTGTGGTCTTTGTCGGCGGCATCTTTCTTGGCAAAGAGCCCGCCGAACACCGATTTGAACGCTGCGCCGAGCTTGGTAAGCTGCGGCACGCCCAAGTAGATGCTGAAAAAGAGGCCGATGCCGAGCAGGGCATAGATCAGCAGGTAGTCCCACAGCACGAAATTAATCGTGCTTACCAGGTCGGACAATATTTTTTCCATAGTTGGCACCTCGCAAGAGAAGGGGGTTGGAAACTGGCAGCCTGCGCGTTTGCCGGCCATCTGGCGCAAACGCCGCGAAACTGCGGGAAAAACAAAGGACGGGTTGGTGGGAGCAGCCGACAAAGCGGCTGCGGCTTAACAGGGGCGGCAGGCTACCTGAAACGTCCGCCCCGATAGCCGAAGCCATTACCGGCGCAATGCGGGGGTAATGGCTTGGTGGCGGAAATACTGATTCCTTCCTACTGCGTCGGCTTGCCTTGCCGTACTACTTGTACTGCCTGCGGCTTGCCGCCTGGTATGAAGAAATCATTATTCCCGCCGTGGCTAATCTGAAAATTTTTCAGGTAGCCTCAAACTCTTTGAACCATAAAAAGGATTAAGGCTACCTGAAAACATGTTTTCGCGCCGCCTAACTATGCGGCAGCGGGTGGGACAAACAGCCAATCAGCGCTCGGGCACGGGCACCAGCCAGCCGTAGCGGTCTTCGGCCAGGCCGTATTGGATGTCGGTAATCGCTTTGCGGATAGACATGCCGCGCTCTTGGCTTTTCAGCACGATTTCCTTGCCGTTGATCACCAAGGAAGTCACCGGCGACACCACGGCCGCCGTGCCGGTGAGGATGGCTTCTGCGCCGTTTTCCGCTGCGGCCTGCAATTCGGCCACGGTGAAATTGCGCTCGCTCACTTGGTAGCCCAAATCGGCGGCTACGCGCAACACGGAATCGCGGGTTACGCCGTGTAGGAATTCTTCGGTGAGCGGCTTGGTGATGATTTCGTTGCCGTTAATCAGCGCGAAGTTGGAAGCACCGGTTTCCTGCACGTCGCCATTCGGGCAGAACAGCACCTGGTTGGCGCCGTATTGCTCGCGGGCGCGCACCACGGTTTGCAGGGCGGAGGCGTAGTTGCCGCCGCATTTCACCCGACCCATGTGCGGCGCGCAGCGGATGTGTTCGGTTTCCACCAACAGCTTCATCGGCGAACCAACTTTGAAGTAGTCGCCCACCGGCGAAGCCAAAATATACAACATAGCCGTGGATGAACCCACGCCGGCTTTGCCGATTACCGGGTCGGTGCCGATAAGGGTGGGGCGCAGATACATGGCGGCGGGCGCATCCGGCACTTCGTCGGCCGCGCGTGCCACCAATTCCAGCATGGCAGAGAGGAAAGCCTGCGCATCCGGCACGGGCAGCTCCAACAGTTTCGCGCTCTGCTGCATACGGGCGATGTTGGCTTCCGGGCGGAAGATCACGATGCGGCCGTTTTGCTGGCGGAAGGCCTTCAGCCCTTCAAAACACTCGCTGCCGTAATGCAGGCTGTGCGCACCCGGCGGCAGGGAGAGCGAATCGGAAGGCTGCCAGCGCACCGGCTGCCATGCGCCATCGGAAAAAACCAGCACCGGCATCTCGCGGTGGAAAACGCTGCCGAAAACGGCAGGAACTGCTTTTGCCATGATATTTCCTTGTGATTTGTGCTAAGGCGTCAAAGATACTCTTGAAGCAAAGCATTTGACAAGCCTTTTGTGTCAAAAATTGTATCTAAGCAGGCTACCTGAAAAACGGTTTCTGCGAAAAGCAAACCCGCCATCAAGGCGCTTACGCCCCGCAGACGGGTTTTCAGATAGCCTGCTTGCCGGATTGGGGCGTAGGTTTGGAATTAAATAGCAAATTGCGTTAAGCGGGGTGGATTGCTCTGATGAATGCTTAGGAGAAGGCTTGGTAAGGGATAAGCACTCAATGGAAAGCAGCGCCAGAAGCTTCGGTATTCACCGCATTGCCCTAATGCAAAAGGCTACCTGAAAATCGGAATACACCGTTTCAGGTAGCCTTTTGGTATTTTGGTATTGAACTGGCGCTTACAGGGAGGAGAAGGTGTCGCATTGCGCCGGGTCGCCGCTTTGCAGGCCGCGGCGGAACCATTGCAGGCGTTGGGCGGAGGTGCCGTGGGTGAAGCTGTCGGGCACAGCGTAGCCGCGGCTGCGTTGTTGCAGGCGGTCGTCGCCCACGGCTTCGGCGGCGTTGAAGGCTTCTTCCAAGTCGCCCTGCTCAAACAGCTGGCGTGCTTGCGCGCGGTTGGCCCACACGCCGGCCAGGCAGTCGGCCTGCAGCTCCACCATCACGGAGAGGCGGTTGGCATCGCGTTCGCTCATGCGGGCGCGGGCACGGTTTACGCGCTCCATGGTGCCGTCGAGGTTTTGCACGTGGTGGCCGACTTCGTGGGCAATCACATAGGCAAAGGCTGCATCGCCCGCTGCACCGAGTTGGTTTTTCATGTCGTCGTAAAACGAGAGGTCGAGGTAAACCTTTTGGTCGGCCGGGCAGTAGAACGGGCCCATCGCGGATTGGCCGGTGCCGCAGGCGGTGGGGGTGCTGCCGCGGTAGAGCACCATTTTCGGCTGCACATATTGCCGGCCTTGGCTGCGGAAATATTCGCCCCAGGCGTCTTCGGTGGTGGCGAGAATTTGCGAGGAGAACTGCGCCAGCTGCTCTTCTTCGGGGCTGATGGTGCGTTGCTGCTGTTGTTGCATCTGCGGCATCTGCATGCCGCCGCCGGTGAGGCCGCTCAAATCCACGCCGTAATAGGCGCCGATGAGCACGATAATCAGGCCGGCGAGGCCCATTTTGCCGCCGCC
>CAUPYH010000097.1:0-6013 GCA_963515595.1 uncultured Eikenella sp.
CAGTTTATTTTGTTTAGATTTCTTACCCAACAAAATATCACCAACTTTTGTATTCTTGCTTCGCCTTATTTGAGGTTTACAAGTTGCCAGCGTTAAGAATCCATGAAATGGGTTAGGGGCAAATCCATAATCATATGCGACAACATAACTAATCACTTTCATCATATGTTCCAATATTTATTTATTAAGTGGTTTTAATCCGTCATTCAGGTAGATTATTCTATTAAAGTAAAGAATTCGAACACAGTTTCGTGTCATTTATTGGTAAATCCGATATTTTCAGGCTACCTGAAAGCTAATCCCGCCCGCCAATCCATTCGGCGGGCAGTACGCTGTCATGCATTTCCAAAACAAAACCCTGTATTTCATCGGGATAGCGTTTCAGGGTTTCGGCCAAAATGTCGCGGTAGATGCGCCGGATGAATATGTTTTCAAATTCGCTTTCTACATCAAATCCAACCAAATCGGCTTCACCGTCTGCCAGTGGTACGATTTGCCAGTCTCGGTATTGTAGTGGCGGCGGCAGGTCGGGTTCTCCTTCATCGGCGGCATACCATGCCTGATACCAGTCGCCGAGCTGTGCCAATTCCGCCTCGCCGCCGATGCCTTCTGTGCATTCGCCGTTTTCCCAATCGTCAGCGTAATCCCAGCATTCTTCTTGGCAGTCGGCAACATCTGCCATAAACGCCTGCGGGTCGGGCAGGGCTTCACCGATACCGAGTTCGAAACTCGCGCCTTCTTCGCAGCCGTGTACAAACAGCCATGCAAAGGCTTTTGCGCTGCCGGTTTTCTGCCGGAACGCGCGGATGCGGTCGGCAAGGTGGGTGATGACGGGTTCGAAAACTTCGGGGGTGTCGAGGTTTAACGGGGTCATTATGATTCCTTCGGTTGGGTTTGTCGAAGCTGCGGTTGGGTTTCGCAAAAATCCGTGTTGTTTGTTTCAGACCGTCTGAAAATCCTGACGGCGGCGGTTTGTAAACAGGCTGCCTGAAAACGGGCAATATTATGAAGGTGAACCTGTGGTTTGCCGCCCTTTCCCAACCCTCTCCCGCAGGGGAGGGGCGTATGGTGGTATATGCGGGTCGGCTCATTTGCCTTTCCTGTAGGCGGGGTTGCCGAAACCATCGTTTCGGGATTTCTGTCGAGTTTTTGTGCGGGGGCTGCTGTGTCGTTTGTCGGCCAATCTGTTGTTTTTGGGCTACCTGAAAACGGCGGTTTCGGCGGCGAAGCGTTACAAGTCGTCTGCTATTTCGCGGCCAGTTTCAGGTGGAGTGCTTACGGTATGCCAGCTGAGCCGCCGCGCCAGTATGTCGAGCTGCTGTCTGGCGAGCAGTGCAGTTTGGAGTGCAGGCTGCATGAAAGCAAATATATGTTCAGCGTTGATACCGGCATTCGGGCAGGGCTTCGGTAATGAAATCGATATCGGGGCTGGTGCAGCTCCAGCCGATAATCATCAGGGCTTCCATATTGGTTTGCGGCGTGAGGATAATGGTGCCGCGCAGTTTTTCAGGATTGAAGCGCAGGACCAGTATGCCGCCCTGCCGCATTTCGATGGCGGACAAGTTAACGCTGGTTACGCCGCCTGCCCAGCCGATTTCATTCAAACTGTCGGGCATTCGGCCGTGGTCGGCGAGAAATTCGGCAATATTGGTACGCAGGCCGCCGACGGACGAGATACCGTTAAACAAAATGTTGTTGCGTACCGCGATTTTGGCAGCCTGTTCGTTGGCTTGTTTGATTTCTTCGTGGATAATTTCCGATGCGGCAACGGCAATTTCGCGGCGGCTACGTTCTGCTTGCCGCTGCTCGATATCGGAAGCCGCTTTGGCCACGGCCTGTTGTGTTTCCCTGCTGATGGCAGGTTGGCTAAAACCGAAATGATAGGCGACCAGCAGCGCGGCAGTGCTGACAATGGTAAGAATGACGGTGTTGGTGTTGGCGGACATATCTTCTTGATGAAAATGGTTAAGCTAAAATATCGGATGCAGTTTTCAGGTAGCCTTTGCCGCTATGGAGGCTGCCTGAAATATTGTATAGGCAGGTTTATTTCGCTGCGCTAACGCGACTGCACACGACTTGCACTATTTTGGCGGCGTGCTGCTCAAATACCTGCAGAATTGGGTTTGCGGATGGCACATTTGCTCGGCTTGGTAAGCTTAGAGCAGAGGCGGAGTACGCTTATCGTGAATTGGTGTTTGCCATGGCCGCGTAGGATATCCAGTTTGTGTTTTCAGGTAGCCTTAAAGGGCTTGTGGCTACCTGAAAATTACTCCTCAATCACCTGCGGCACGATATACAGGCGGTTGTGCACTTCAGGAGCAACGGCTTGGTATTCGGCGGCGTGGTCGGTTTCTGTTACTTGGTCGGCACGCAGGCGCAAGGCGAGTTCGTGCGGGTGAGTCATTGGTTCGATGCCGTCGGTATTCACGCTCTGCATTTGCTCTACCATGGCGAAAATGCCGTTGAGTTCGTCGAGGGTGGAGGCTTTCTCAGCTTCAGTTAGGCTCAAACGCGAGAGGTGGGCGATTTTTTCAACGTCGGAAAGTGTAAGCGACATAAAAATTCCTTAAATTATGTTTAGCAAACAGCCCAATCTCAGGTATCATTACGCGTTTCTTTATGAGACTGGCTTGCAAAGTTGGAATTATAGCCTAAAAGCCCGCCTCTCGGCACGGCATAAGAATAAGGTTGTGCGAAGCAGCGCCGGTCTCTCCATAGGCTTGGTTTCTTTATTGGTTTCTTTAAAGTATTCATCAAAGTATTCATCAGTATTCAAACGCTAGGATTTAAAGCAATGTTCCGCTTTCTCACCCGATATTTCTCTAATGATCTGGCCATCGATTTAGGTACGGCCAACACTCTAATTTACATTAAAGGCCGCGGTATCGTTTTGGACGAACCTTCGGTGGTGGCGCTCCCCAGCGATATGAGCAACAACAAAAACGCCACACTGGCGGTTGGTTCGGAAGCCAAGCGTATGCTGGGGCGTACGCCCGGCGGTATTCAGGCGGTGCGCCCGATGAAAGACGGGGTGATTGCTGACTTTAATGTTACCGAGAGAATGCTTAAGCACTTTATCCGCAAGGCGAATAACAGCCGCTTTGCCTCTGCACCGCGCATCGTGATTTGCGTGCCTTGTGGTTCCACTCAGGTAGAGCGCAAGGCGATTCACGATTCGGCGCAGCAGGCTGGCGCGGCTTCGGTGAATTTGATTGAGGAACCGATGGCTGCAGCTATCGGTGCAGGGTTGCCGATTGAAGAACCAACCGGTTCCATGGTGGTGGATATCGGCGGAGGCACCACCGAAGTTGGTATTATTTCTTTGTCCGGGGTGGTGTATTCCCATTCTGTACGTGTGGCAGGCGATGCATTTGATGAAGCCATCATCAATTATGTGCGCCGCAACTACGGTATGCTGATTGGTGAAGCCACGGCCGAAGAAATCAAAAAAGCTATCGGTACGGCCTTCCCAGGCAATACTGTGCGCGAAATTGAAGCCAAAGGTCGCAATTTGGCCGAAGGTGTCCCGCGTGCTTTCACCATCAGCTCCAATGAGGTGCTGGAGGCTTTGGCCGAGCCATTGAACCAAATTGTGCAGGCAGTGAAAAACGCATTGGAGCAAACCCCGCCGGAGTTGGGTGCGGATATTGCCGACCGCGGTTTGGTGCTCACCGGCGGTGGCGCACTGCTCAATGGTTTGGACCGTTTGCTGGCCGAGGAAACCGGCCTGCCGGTGAGCATTGCCGAAGACCCGCTTACCTGCGTGGTGCGTGGCTCTGGTAAGGCACTGGATTTAATTGGCAAGATGAACTCCGTGTTTGTGCCCAATCCGTAATCTTTGATTCCGGCATCCCGTGCGCTGCAAAACTGGCGCGGGATGCCGATTGGTTTATTTTGTATCAGACCTGCCTGCGCGGTGTCTTCAGTTTTCAGGTAGCCTGTATTCCCTTATGTCGCAAGAAATCAATTTTGTCAGCCCGATAATCAGCTCTGCCGGCAAGCTGGTGCTGCTGGGGATCGCCTCAATGGCACTGATGGTGCTGGACAACCGTTATGCGGCATTGCAGCAGGCTAAATCTTATGTGTCCACCGGGCTCTATCCCTTGCAATGGGTGGCACGCCAGCCGGCCGAATGGGCAAGCGGCAGCATGGCATTTATGCGCGACAAACGGCAACTGCTTGCCGAAAACACTCGCCTGAAAGAAGAAAACGCTCGCCTGAATATGCAGCTGCAGCTGCAAGCACCGGCAGCGCGTGAATTGAGTGAGCTAAAAACGCTGAACCATTTGCAGTCGCTGCTCGCACCTAAGGCGGTGCTGGCGGAGATTGTGTCTAACGGCCGCATTTCACGAGCCGACCGCCTGCTGATTACCAAAGGCAGCAGTAGCGGGATTCAGGTGGGGGATCCGGTAAGTGACGAAAAAGGCTTAATCGGGCAGGTAACCGGCGTGCAGCCGGCCACGGCGGAAGTTACGCTGATTAACAACCGTCAGTCGGTGATTCCGGCGATGGTGGCCGAAAGCGGCGTACGCACGTTGGTGTATGGACGGGGGGAAACGCTGGATTTGCGTTATTTCCCTGTGTCAGCCGAGTTGAAAGAGGGCGATTTGCTGGTTACTTCCGGCATCGACAGTATCTACCCGGCTGGCATTCCGATTGCCAAAGTAACACATGCCGACCGCAACTCCGGCACACCGTATTACCGTACGGTGCTAACACCGGCGGCCAATCTGAGTAGCAGCAGTTATGTGCTGGTGATTCCGCAAAAGCCGCAGTCGCCAGCCAGGCTACCTGAAACTGCTTCCGAGCCGCCAATCGAACAGGAGGCGCAGGAGTAAGCATGTCTCCAATCTACCCGCTCAAAGAGTCCACACCCAAACGCTGGGTGGCATTCAGCTTTTTGCTGGTGCTGCTTGTCGACTTCATCCCGGTTGCTCCGCCCTGGGTATATCCATTGCCTGATTTTACGCTGATTATGCTGGCGTATTGGCTGCTACACAGGCCGCAGCTTGTCGGCATCGGCGTGGCGTTTTGCCTTGGCCTGTTGGTGGATATTGGTACCAACTCGCTATTGGGGCAACATGGTTTGGCTTATAGCGTGGCTGCGTTTTTGATTGAACGCAACCGGCGGCAGATTGTGCTCAATTCTTTCGGCTGGCAGGCTGTAGCGGTGGCCGGCGCCATGTTGGTTAGCCAATTGGTGGTTTTCTTGGTTAGTCTGTTTCAACAGCAGCCGTTTCCCCTATGGCGGCTGTGGCTGCCTTCAGTTGTTACCGGCCTGTTGTGGCCGCAGTTGAACAATGTGATGCTCGCCATCGCCCATTACCGCCGTTCCCGTAAATGAAGTCGAGACGCCATTACACGCCCGTCAAAGCGCCACCCCGTAGCCAGCGGAAGGATTATCTGCTGCGCTTGGTAGTGGCGTTTGCTATGGTTTTGATATTCTTTGGCGTGTTGGTATGGCAGTTCGTGCGGCTTCAGGTAGCCCGGCACGAGGAATTTGTAGAAAAAGCCGTTGCCAACCGGGTTTCCCTAATTCCCACTCCGCCGATTCGCGGTGAAATTACCGATGTGAACGGTGTGGTGTTGGCGCATAATTATCCGGCCTATTCGTTGGAAGTGATTCCTAATGAATTGGAAATGAAAATTGAGGATTTGATACCGGCTTTGCGTCCGTATGTGGAAATCAGCGAGGCCGATATGAAGCGCTTCCAGCGTTTCCGTGCCGAATCCCGCTCCTACGAACGTATCCCCCTGAAATTGAAACTGAGCACCGAAGAAGCTGCTCGGCTGGCTGCGGTGCTGTTCCGTTTCAAAGGTGTGGAAGTGAACGCACGCACTTTCCGCGAATATCCCTACGGTGAGCTTACCACTCATATCATCGGTTATATTGGCCGCATCAGCGACAAAGACCGCGACCAACTGGAAAGCGAAGACCGTTATGAGCTTTATCGCGGTACCACCCATATCGGCAAAATGGGCTTGGAAAACTATTACGAGCAGCAGCTGCACG
>CAUPYH010000098.1:0-5955 GCA_963515595.1 uncultured Eikenella sp.
TCCTTACCGGAACCGGATTCGCCGGCGATATACACGGGCACGGTGGTGCGGGCGAGTTTGCGGATCATCTGCCGGGCTTCTTCGATTTGCGGGGAGCGGCCGATGAGGCGGGGGATGTCTTCGGGATTGGCGGCAGGCTGTTTGTCGGCTGCAGGCTGGAGCTTGCGGCCGGCGGCTTTGTTCTCTTCCTGCGGCTCTTCGTTTTCAGGTAGCCCTTCGTCTGCGCCGTCTGCTTGGGGCGTAGGCTCTTCTTTGGCCGGTGCGGGGGCGGGGCGGCTGTCTTCTTCGTGGATTTTGATGGCGGATTTCACCAAGGTACGCAGTTGCGCCAGGGTGATGGGCTTTTGCAGGTAGTCGAAGGCGCCGGTTTTGATGGCTTGTACGGCCTGGTCGGCATTGCCGAAGGCGGTAATCACGGCCACGGGCACATCGAGCTCTTTTTCGTTGATGTATTCCACCACTTCGAGCCCGGAACCGTCGGGCATGCGCATATCGGTGAGCACGAGGGAGAACTTTTTGCTGTCGAGCCACTTTTTGGCGGCATTGACGCCCTCGGCGGTTTCCACCGACAAGCCCATTTTCATCAGGGTCATTTCCATCAGGTCGCGGATGTCTTGTTCGTCGTCCACAACCAACACTGGTTTTTGCAGGCTTTGTTTACTCATTGATATCTTTCGGCATGATTAGTTCGAATCCCTTGACTTCGGGATGATAGTGAAGCTGGCCGGAGTTGGCATGAGCCAATTCGCGTGCCACATACAGCCCCAGCCCGGTGCCTTCGGAGCGGGTGGTGAAAAACGGCTCGAACAGGCGTGGCTGGTTTTCTGGCGAGACACCGGGGCCGTCGTCCATCACGGTAAGCGATACGGATACGTTGTCGTCGGTGGGCTTCACCAAAACGGTGATGGAATCGGCCTGCTTGCTGCCATGCTGCCAGGCGTTGTTGATGAGGTTCCATATAATCTGCTGCAGGTGCATTTTGTCGAAATACACTTTCAGCGCACCACCCTGCATATAAAGGTGCACGGCGTTTTTGGCTTCGGGGTGGGTGAGCAGGAATTCCTGCTTGAAATCGAGCCAGAATTTCATCAGATTGATTACTTGAGCGTCGAGGCGATCGCTCTTGTTCAGGCTGCTCACTTCTTCCAGCATTTTATCGATGCGCTGGATATTGTTGTCGATGATGCCACGCAGCTTGGCGGTCATCGGATCTTCGTCTTCCTCGGCCAACAGGCCGTTGGATTGGCGGATGGCGGAGAGCGGGTTTCGGATTTCGTGCGCCAGATTGGCAGTGAGCTGGCCGAGCGCGGCCAGTTTGGTGGCCATGGCTTCCATGGCCACTTCCTGGTCGGAGCGGATAAACAGCATCAGCAGCGATTCGTCTTCGCGCACCAGTGGGCGGGCGCGCACCTGCACGCCTTGCCCGCCCAGCTCGGCATGGGTAATGAAGTTGCGCGACGGCGCGCGCTGCCAGCGTTTTACCAAAATATCGAACATTTCTTCGTGGCGGTCGACTTTCACATAAGGGAAATAGAGGCCGGCCTGGCGGTTCATCAGCCAGATGCGGCTGCCGGTATCCACCACCACCACGGCCTCGGCCACATGGTTGAGCACCAGTTCGTTCAGGCCTTTGAGACGATCGAAGGCGCGGCGGTGTTTGTTCAGGGTGGAGGAGGCGCGGTTGAGGAAGGAGGCATAAAACGAGGTGAGCAGTGCCACCAGGTAGCCCACTGCCGAGAGCACGATGGTGTGAATAATCGCATTGCTGCCGGCCTGGCTGTTGGCTTCAAACGGCCAATAGTTTAGCCAAGTGCCGAGAAACAACAAAAGGGCGACATAGGAGGCATACAAGAGTGGATAACGGCCGTGGCTGAGCAGGCAGGATACGCCGATAAAGGGCAAGATCAGAATACCGAAGCCTGAGGAAATGCCGCCTGCCATGTGCATCAGTATCACCATCATGGTGATATCGACCACCGCGCTGATGTTGGGCAGATTGTTTTTTTGCTGCTGCCAGTTGGGAAATACCATGCTGAACACAATCAACCCGCCATACACCGCCGCCCAGATATAGAAACGGCTGCCGAAAATGGGCATTGAAGCCAGCCTGGCCATGCCCACATTCGAGCCGTAGGCATTGACCAGCACGTGGAAGGTGAGCAGCGAAAGCAAAAGGCTCACGCGGGCGATGTTCATCAGCCAGGGCAGGCGGTTGAGTTGGCTATCCCATTCGTTGGGGGTATATGATTTCGGTAGCTGGATCATGCTTCGCCCTCCTGCGTGCTGCTCAGGCTGATGAGGCTACCTGAAACATCCAACACCCGGCCTTTGCGGCCGCGTTTGCCTTCAATATCCTGCACGCGTAAGCGTTCGCGGTGTATCGCACCGCGTTTGCCGCGGCTGCATACCCAGAAGTCGGGGGTGGACACCAAGGCGGTCAGTTGCAGCGTGTCGTTGCCGCGCAGCGACATCAATTGCAGGCCGCGCCCTTTGACCATCACTTTCAATTCGCCAATCGGGAAGGCGAGCAAGTGTTTTTCCGCACTGGCCAGCACCAAGCGGCAATCGGGGTTGATCAGCGCAGACTGGCGCACCGGCTGCGGCAGCAGCAGGGTTTCGCCAGCCTCCAGTTTTACCACTTCCTTGCCCGCCTTCACACGGCCGACCAAATCGCCCAGTTTGACAATGAAGCCATAGCCGCCGCTGCCGGCGAGCAGGTAGTGCTCTTGCGGCTGCCCGGCCAGCATGGTGAGCACCGACGCGCCCGGCTGCAATTCCAAGAGCGAGGCCAGCGGCACGCCGTCGCCGCGCCCGCCGGGGATTTCGGCCGGATCGATGGTGTAGCTGCGGCCGAGCGTGTCGAGCACCACCACCGGATCGACAGTGCGCGTTTCCAGCGTTTGCTGCAATTCGTCGCCCTCTTTAAACGCGGTAGCCGACAAATCCAGCCCGTGCCCGGCACGGCTGCGAATCCAGCCCTGGCGCGACAGGATGAGCGTTACCGGCTCGTCGGCCGTGGTGTGGGTGAGCGCGGCGCGTTCGGCTTCGGCTACCAGCGTGCGGCGCGGGTCGCCAAACTGTTTGGCATCGGCCTGCATCTCTTTGATGATGAGCTTTTTCTTCGCGCCTTCGTCGGCCAATAAGTTTTTCAGGTAGCCTTCTTCCTCGCGCAAATCGGCCAATTCCTGCTCCAGTTTGAAACCTTCCAAACGGGCGAGCTGGCGTAGGCGGATTTCCAAAATATCTTCGGCTTGGATTTCGGAGAGGCCGAAGGCGGCCATCAATTCGGGCTTGGGCTCGTCGGCTTCGCGGATAACACGGATAACCTCGTCGATGTGCAAAAAGGCAGTCATGCGCCCGTCGAGGATGTGGATGCGTTTGAGCACCTGTTCCAAGCGGTGTTGCAGGCGGCGGGTTACGGTGGATACGCGGAAATCGAGCCATTCCTGCAAAATAGTTTTCAGGTTTTTCTGCGCGGGGCGGTTGTCGAGTCCGATCATCACCAGATTGGCCGGCACATTGCCTTCCAGCCCGGTTTGCGCCATTAAGGTGTTGATGAAGTTATCCGGCTCGATGCGGCTGGATTTGGGTTCGAACACGAGGCGCACGGGGTGTTCGCCGTCGCTCTCGTCGCGCACTTTGTCGATGAGCTCGAGCATCAGCTTTTTGGTGTTGAGCTGGTCTTGGTTGAGCTGTTTTTTGCCGGATTTGGGCTTGGGGTTGGTTTGCTCTTCGATTTCGGCCAGGATTTTCTGCGCGCTGGTGTTGGGCGGCAGCTCGGTGATGATGAGGCGCCACTGGCCGCGCGCCAGTTTTTCGATTTCGTAGCGGGCGCGCACGCGGATGCTGCCTTTGCCGGTTTCGTAGAGCTGGAGCAGGTCTTTGGCCGGGGTGATGATGTGGCCGCCGCCGGCGAAATCGGGGGCGGGGATGTGCTCCATCAGCTCGGCGGTGGTGAGCGCGGGTTTTTTGAGCAGGGCCACGGCGGCGGCGGTGACTTCGCCCAGATTGTGCGGCGGGATTTCGGTGGCCATGCCCACGGCGATGCCGGAGGCGCCGTTGAGCAGCACCATGGGCAGGCGGGCGGGCAGGGCTACGGGCTCTTCAAACGCGCCGTCGTAATTCGGCACAAAATCCACCGTGCCTTGATGCAGCTCGGAAAGCAGCAGTTCGGCAATCGGGGTGAGGCGGGCTTCGGTGTAGCGCATGGCGGCCGCGCCGTCGCCGTCGCGCGAGCCGAAGTTGCCGATGCCGTCGATTAAGGGATAGCGCAGGGTGAAGTCTTGCGCCATGCGCACCATGGCGTCGTAGGCGGAAGCGTCGCCGTGCGGGTGGTATTTGCCCAGGATTTCGCCCACCACGCGCGCGGATTTCACCGGCTTGGAATGGGCGGCCAGCCCCATTTCCTTCATGGCAAACAGGATGCGCCGCTGCACGGGCTTTTGGCCGTCGCCCACGTCGGGCAGGGCGCGGCCTTTCACCACGCTCATGGCGTATTCGAGGTAGGCGCGTTCGGCGTAGGGGGCGAGCAGCAGGATGTCGCTGTGTTCGGCGGGTGCGGTGTTTTCTGGCATGGTGTGGCGGGTGTTTCGGTTGCTAAACGCCGTAATTGTAAAGCAAGCAAGGGTTTTCAGGTAGCCTGCAGGGCGGTGGGGCTGGCTGAAACCATCACGGGAGAACGGGTTAAGTTTTGTAGTATGCCTTGCGGGTGGCGGGAGAGTGGGTCTTATAATTGCACGCTTTCAGCTAGCCCGTATGGATATAGGCTACCTGAAACCGGGAAGCCGGCATTTGCCGGCACGAAACGTCTGACTCACTTTTAAGAGGTAGCAATAATGACTGAAAAGCAAATCAAAATTTTAGGCATCGTGGCCAGCATCATGGCTGTGGGCATGTATGTGGCCTACATCCCGCAGATTGCTGACAACCTGGCCGGGCATAAAGGCAATCCGGTACAGCCCTTTGTGGCTTTTGTGAACTGCACGTTGTGGACTGGCTACGGCCTGTTTAAAAAACCGCGCGACTGGCCGATTGTGGTGGCCAACGTGCCGGGCATCTTTTTGGGTTTGGCAGCCTTCTTTACCGCGCTGTAAACCTTTTCACTTCGCAGCAACCACGTTTTCAGGTAGCCTTTTGCCAACACGGCAGGCTACCTGAAAATATTGCAGGGTTTCTGCCCAATGCCATCCCACCCCCAAGCCCATGCTCTATCTGCACTCCTTTCCCTCGCCCTTGGGCAACATCCTAGCCGCCGCCAGCGAACGCGGTTTGTGCCTGCTCGAATTTGCCGGCAGCCGGCGCATCGACGGCGAATTGCACGACCTTCAGCGCCTGCTCGGCTGCCAAACCAAGCAGGGCGAAAACGAACACACCCGCCTGGTGCAAACCCAGCTGGGCGAATATTTCCAAGGTACGCGCCGCGAGTTTAGCGTGCCGCTGCACGCCCACGGCAGCCCGTTTCAGCGGCGGGTATGGAACGCGCTGCAAACCATCCCCTACGGCGAAACCACCCATTATCAGGCGCTGGCCGAACAGCTCGGCAACCCTGCCGCCGTGCGCGCCGTGGCCGCCGCCAACGGCGCCAACCGCCTCTCCATCCTCATTCCCTGCCACCGCGTCATCGGCAAAGACGGCAGCCTCACCGGTTACGGCGGCGGCCTGCAGCGCAAACAATGGCTGCTCGACCACGAACAGGGCAGGCATCAGGTGCAACCCGATTTGCTGGGCTAAATAGAGGCGTTTCAGGTAGCCTGCCCGTGCGCTCAAGGCTACCTGAAAGAGTGAACCCGGTGGGTCTATGCCGACATTTGTAGTTTCGAACCTTTTAGCTTTTCAGGTAGCCTTTTACTATGTGCAATTTGTTCACCTTTGCGCCTCATGCCGGCGCGGGCACTTTCTTTCTTTGCTTCGCCAAAGAAAGAAAGCAAAGAAAGGCGACTGCGGGCACAGGTTTGG
>CAUPYH010000099.1:0-5801 GCA_963515595.1 uncultured Eikenella sp.
CGCTGTAGAATTCCTGTTTCCAAATCGGCACTTCGGCTTTCACCGTATCGATAATATAGCGGCAGCCGGCGAAGGCCATGTCGCGGTGGCCGGCGGTTACGCCCACCCACACCGCCATATCGCCCACTTCCAACCGGCCGTAACGGTGCACGCACACGGCTGCTTCCAGACCGAAGCGGCGTTTAGCCTCCTCAATCACGGCCTGCCCTTGCCGGCGCGCCAGTTCTTCATACACGCTGTATACCAAATAATCTACGCGCTGCCCGTCATTTTGTCGGCGCACCCATCCTTCAAAGCTGAGGAAGGCGCCGCATTGCTCGTTGTTTAAAAGCTGTTGGCGCAAGGCCTGGCTGTCTATCGCTTGTTCGGTTAGATCAAACATTTCAACCTCCTGCTACCGGCGGGATAAAGGCCACGATATCGTTGGCGGCAAGCGGCTGCAGCCAATCGGCAAACGCATGGTTTACCGCCGCACGCACGCGCTCCTGCGGCAGAGTGAAGCGGTATTGCTGCGAGAGTTGTTCGTATAAGGCCGCTGCGGTGCAGCCCTCGGCGACGTGGATTTTTTCTTGCTCTTTGCCCGCCTGTTCGCGCAGGGCGGCGAAATACAGTACGGTAATTTCAACGGTTGAACTCATGTTTGCCTCCGGATTTGTGTATTAGGCGGATGTCTTGGATTTGGATGTCGTGGCTCAGGGCTTTGGTCATGTCGTACACCGTGAGCGCTGCCACGGATACGGCGGTGAGTGCTTCCATTTCCACGCCGGTTTTATGGCTCACGGCCACTTCGGCGCGAATATTCAGACCGTGTGCGGCATCGTCGTATTCCAGCTCCAGCTTGCAGCGCTCCAGCATCATCGGATGGCACAGCGGAATCAGGCCGGCGGTATTTTTCGCCGCCATGATGCCGGCCAAGCGCGCCACTTCGGTAATCGCGCCTTTGGCGGTTTGCCCGTTGGCCGCCTGGATTTGGGCATACACTTCCGGCGGGAACACCACCCGCCCGGCAGCCACGGCCACACGGCGGGTGACGGTTTTATCGCCCACGTCCACCATGCTGCTGCGGCTGTGTTGGTCTAAATGTGTCAGCAAAATTTTATCCTTACATGAAAAACAAACTATTGGAGGCTAACTGAAAACGGAGTCGGCGGGATTTTAAGGTAACCTTTGAATGAGGTATCGGATTCGGGAATCCGGCCTACGGCTGCTACGCTCGCTTAAACCGTTCTTGAAATTCTTGTTTGCTTACGTTATAACCACGTTTGTGCTTATACAAGTAAACATATGATAACTTGGAAGCATTCATAATTGGCAATAAATCATTGTCTTGTATTTCTTTGCAAACAAAAGAATGAGTTTCGGGCATATTATCTAAAATTTACATGTCGGAATAACTTGGTGCAGAAATAACTCTTTAATTCTCGGGCAATAAAACAAAGCTGACCAGTCTATCTTAGGCACATATTCAATCTCCAATCCCCTCAAACGACAGCAATTTTGAATAGCATGTATATCTATTAAAGAGCGTGTTGCCTTGATAATTAAACTGTTCAGTTTATCTAAAACTTCTATGCCGTTTAGGTTTGTATTTTTAAAATCGCGCAGTTCTAGTTTTTCTACGTTGAGCATCCCTTTTAAAAAAGCCAAATCCTTATAACCTCATACATATATATCTCTAACAGAATGGCTGACAAGGCGGCTATCACCCAAATCTACGCAAGATAATTTTTGCAAGTGTGGAAATAGCTCAATATTAATTGGCAAATTACTCCGCCATTGCAGATATTCCAAACCGGCAAGGCTGTATAATGCCTTCGTATCAGATTCCAAACTGGCCAGGCACGATAAATCAAAATGAACAATATGCGGGAAGTCATACAAAAAGTCTAAATTAATAACACGCTTTTTATTAAGGAAGTTATCACTATCACAGCCTATGCCAATTTTTTTATGGTTAGGGAACTTTCTCTTTAAAGTTGCAACTGATTTATCCAGTTGATCGGCATTTAGGAAAATTACATCTTCTATACGCGAAATACCATGTTCGTTAAATAAGCTACTCATATCATTTCTTTCTTGGCGACAAGCGTAACGTGGATAAAACAACTGCAAGATTGGCATGTATGCCACGGGTTTTCAGGTAGCCTTTGAATGAGGTGTCGGATTTGGGAATCCGGCTTACGGCTGCTTCAACCCAATGCCGCCTATTCGGCCGCGCCCTTATCTGCCTCGCCTGTTTTCTTCTTGCGCCGGCGGCGGCGTTTTTTGGCCGGGGCGTCGCCGCTGTCGGGGCGTTGTTCGACGGCTTGAATCATCTGCTTGCGCTGTTCTTCGTCGGCTTTTTGGAAAGCGGTCCACCAGTCGGCGATGCCCTGCTCCACTTCGCCGGCGCGGGCGCGCAGCAGCAGGAAATCGTAGGCGGCGCGGAAACGGGGCTGGGCGAGCAGGCGGAAGGGACGGGCGCCACGCCGGTACTCAAATTGGGGCTGAAGCTGCCAGATTTCGCGCATCGAGGCGGTGAAGCGGTGCGGCACGCCCCAACCTTTTTCCATGTGGGCGCGGGTTTCGGCCACGGCAGCGCTGAGCGCGGGCATGGTTTTTAGCCCGCTACTTTGAGCGTGCTGCCAGGCTTCGCGCACCTGCGGCCACAATACGGCGGCCAGCACAAAGCCCACCGATACGCCTTGGTCGGCGCGCAGGCGGCTGTCGGTGCTGTTGAGGGCAAGCGCCACGATGCCGCGCCCTTGGTTTTCAGGTAGCCTTTCCAAGGCGCAGGCAAGCAGGGGGTGCACGCTTTGGCCGTCCATGCCCAGGGTCTGCATCTGTTTGAGGCAGTCGATGGCTGCGCCGGAAAACAAGAGCTTCATCACCTCGTCGAACAGGCGCGCCAGCGGTTCTTTGGGCAACAGGTGCAGGCATTCGGCAATCGGCGCGGCGGTATCGGGGGCGACCTGAAAACCGAGTTTGCCGGAAAGCCGGGCGGCGCGCAGCATGCGCACCGGGTCTTCCTGATAGCGCGCGCGGGCATCGCCAATCATCACCAGGCGTTTGGCGCGGATGTCGGCCACGCCGTGGTGGAAATCGGTGATTTCCCCGCGCGCGGGGTTGTAATACAGGGCGTTGCAGGTGAAATCGCGACGGGCGGCGTCTTGCTCCATGCTGCCGTAGCTGTTGTCTTGCATGATGCGGCCGTGTTCGTTTTGCCGCGCGGGGCGGCTGCCGCCGCGGAAGGTGGTGACTTCAATCGTTTCCGGCCCCACCATCACGTGCACAATCTGAAAGCGGCGGCCGATGATGCGGCTGCGGCGGAATACTTTGCGCACTTCTTCCGGACGGGCGTTGGTGGCCACGTCGAAATCTTTCGGCTCGATGCCCAAGAGCAAATCGCGCACCGCGCCGCCCACCACATAAGCCTCAAACCCGGCCTGCTGCAACCGCGACACCACCTTTTCCGCCGCATAGCTGAGCCCGTCCGGCGTGATGCCGTGTTCGTTTTGCGGCAGTACCTGTTTGTGTGAATGTGTTGCGGCGGCTTCAGGTTTGCCCGGCAGGATTTTGCGCAGCCATCTAGTCAGCATAGGGGGTATTCTCTTCTTGTTTTTCAGGTAGCCTGCGGTGTGCACGCAGGCGCGTGTTTCAGATAAAGTGCGCAGTATAACCTTTCGCCGCAACAGCTGCCAAACCAAGCGCTTTCCGTTATAATCGCCGCTACCCCGCACCACAGGAAAACACACCTATGTATAACTACCAATCCGACGCTACCCAGTTCCTGCAAAAATACATCGAAGAACACCCCGAAGAGCAAGAGCGCCGCCTCCAAAACCGCGGCCTGTTGTGGGATGTCGAGCTTAACCCGGAAGAGCAGGCCGATTTCGCCGCCGGCAAAGTCGCCAAAAAACCCTACACCTACTATTCCTACTAAACCCCGCGCCGCGCCATGACCGCAGCCACCGCCCATCTGCCCCCCGGCCTTGCAGGCTACCTGAAAAGCATCAACCCGCCCGAAGCAGAAGTGTTGCAACGCCTGCGCCAAACCACCGCGCAGCACCGCATGGGCAAAATGCACCTGGCCGCCGAGCAAGCCCGGCTCCTCGCCTTTCTCGTGCAGCTCATCCGCGCCGAACGCTGCCTCGAAATCGGCGTGTTCACCGGCTACAGCAGCACCGCCGTCGCCCTCGCCCTGCCCGAACACGGCTGCCTCACCGCCTGCGACATCAACATCACCTACACCAACACCGCGCGCCGCTTCTGGCGCGAAGCCGGCGTGGAACACAAAATCGAGCTCCACCTCCAGCCCGCCCTCATCACGCTCGACCAACTCATCAAACAAGGCCGCAGCGGCAGCTACGATTTCGCCCTGATCGACGCCGACAAACCGCCCACCGCCCACTACTACGAACGCTGCCTCACCCTGCTGCGCCCCGGCGGCCTCATCGCCATCGACAACCTCCTGCTCGGCGGCCGCGTGTATCAGGAAAATGCCGAACCCGCGCCCGAATCCATCGAACGCATCCGCGCCTTCAACCAATCCCTGCAAACCGACCCCCGCGTAGCCGCCCTCACCCTGCCCCTGGGTGACGGCCTCACCCTGCTGCGCAAACGTCATCCCGAGGAAACCCCATGCGCCTAACCATCCCCGCCGCCCTCTGCGGCCTCGCCGCCTGCACCGCCCTGCCCCCCGCGCCGCCAGCCCCTGCCGACAACCCCCAGCCCCCGCAGCGCATCGAAACCGAGCTCAACGCCCACAACCAGCAAATCGGCCAACTGCAACAGCAAGTCGCCGAACTGCGCATCCAAGTCAGCGAGCTGCAGCAAAGCCAGCAGCAGCTCGCCCAACTCCTCGACGCCCGCGCCGCCTCCCGCCGCAGCACCAGCCACAGCAGCGCCGAGCCCGCCGCCGCTCCGACTGAAAACCCGCAAGAACAAGCCTACCAGCAAGCCCTGCAACTCTACCGCAGCGGCCTCTACAATCAAGCCCTGCAACAGCTGCGCTTCGCCGAACGCAGCGGCAGCGGCGGCCGCATCGAGCAAAACGCCCTCTTCCTGCTGATGCAAAGCCACGAAAAACTGCGCAACTGCGAATCCGTCATCCTCACCGGACAACGCTTCGCCACCCGCTTCGCCGCCAACCCCAAAGCCGCCGAAGCCCTCTACAGCGTCGGCAACTGCCAATGGGGCATGCAGCAGCGCGACATCGCCCGCGTTACCTGGCGCAAGCTGATACAAACCTACCCCAACAGCCCCGCCGCCCGCCGTGCCGGGCAGCGCATACAAAACAACCGTTGATGAATAAGGCTACCTGAAATTTCAGGTAGCCCATTCCCTTCCCATTATCCCACCCTACAAAGGAATCCCCATGCTCCCCAAAATCAAACGTGCCCTCATCAGCCTTTCCGACAAAACCGGCGCCGTTGAATTTGCCCGCACGCTCGACAAGCTCGGCGTGGCCATCCTCTCCACCGGCGGCACAGCCAAGCTCTTGTCCGATGCGGGCATTCCCGTCATCGAAGTGTCCGACTACACCGGTTTCCCCGAAATGCTCGACGGCCGTGTGAAAACGCTGCACCCGAAAATCCACGGCGGCATTCTCGGCCGGCGCGATTTGCTTGATCACGTTGCCACCATGGAAGAACACGACATCGGCAACATCGACCTCGTGTGCGTCAACCTCTACCCCTTCGCCACCACCATCGCCAAACCCGGCTGCACGCTGGAAGACGCAATTGAAAACATCGACATCGGCGGTCCGACCATGGTGCGCTCCGCCGCGAAAAACTGGAAACACGTCGCCATCGTTACCG
>CAUPYH010000100.1:0-5737 GCA_963515595.1 uncultured Eikenella sp.
GTTCACACGCCCAAATAGCCTTCGCGGCTGGCGAGCCAGCGTTCCAGGTGTTTTTCTACAATATCGGGGTGGTGGACGATTAGTTCGGGGGCAAGCTGGCGGGCGGCTTCCAAAAGGGGTAAATCTTGCTCCAGATCGGCGAAGCGCAGCAGGGGCAGGCCGCTTTGGCGGGCGCCGAGGAATTCGCCGGGGCCGCGGATGTTGAGATCTTGGCGGGCGATTTCAAAGCCGTCGGTGTTTTCGTAGATTACCTTGAGGCGGGCTTTGGCGGTGTCGCCCAAGGGCTCGGCAAACAGCAGCACGCAGCTCGACACCGCAGCGCCACGCCCCACTCGGCCGCGCAATTGGTGCAGTTGGGAAAGCCCCATGCGCTCGGCGTGTTCAATCACCATCAGGGCAGCATTGGGCACGTCCACCCCCACTTCGATCACGGTAGTGGCCACCAGCACATGAATCCGCCCGGCGGCAAATTCGGCCATCACGGCGGCTTTCTCCGTGCTTTTCATGCGGCCGTGCACCAGGCCGATGGTGAGCTCGGGCAGGGCGGCCTGCAGCTCGGCGAGCGTATCGGTGGCGGTTTGCAGCTGCAGCACTTCGCTCTCTTCAATCAGCGGGCACACCCAATAGGCCTGCTGCCCTTTTTTACAGGTAGCCAGCACAAAGCCTTCCACTTCGCGGCGGCGGATATTGTTGACCAAGCGGGTTTTAATCGGCGTGCGGCCGGGCGGCAGCTCGTCGATAACGGAAACATCGAGGTCGGCGAAAAAGCTCATGGCCAATGTGCGCGGAATGGGGGTGGCGGACATCATCAGCTGGTGCACGTCGCGGCCTTTGTTTTTCAGGGCGAGGCGCTGCGCCACGCCGAAACGGTGCTGCTCGTCCACAATTACCAGACCAAGGTTTTGGAAGGATACGTCGTCTTGAAACAGGGCGTGCGTGCCCACGGCCAGGCGGATGCGGCCGTCGGCCAGCGCGGCTTTCGCTTGGTCTTTTTCTTTCTTTTTGAGGCTACCTGAAAGCCAGGCCACGCTGATGCCCAGCGGCTCGAGCCATTGGCGGAATTTGATGTGGTGCTGCTCGGCGAGGATTTCGGTGGGCGCCATCACGGCCACTTGCGCGCCCGCTTCGATGGCGGCCAGCGCGGAAAGCGCGGCCACGATGGTTTTGCCGCTGCCCACGTCGCCTTGCAGCAGTCGGTGCATTGGGTGCGGCTGCGCCAAATCTTGGCGGATTTCGGCCAACACGCGCTCCTGCGCGGCGGTGAGGGCAAAAGGCAGGCTCTGCACCAGCGGCTCGGCCAGGCTGCCGTCGCCCACCAGCGGCACGGCCTGCCCGCTGAGCCGCTGTGCGCGGGCCAGGCGCATGGAAAGCTGTTGGGCCAGCAGTTCGTCGAACTTGAGCCGCTGCCAGGCAGGCAGGCTGCCGTCCGACAGTTGGCTGATGCTGTACTCGGGCGGCGGCGCGTGCAGAAGGTGCAGGCTGTCGGCCAACGGCGGCAGCTTGAGTTGGGCCAGCAGGCTTTCAGGTAGCGTGTCGGCCAAATCGGTTTGCCCGAGGACTTGCCGGATAATGCGGCGCAGCGTGGGCTGGCTGAGGCCGGACACGGTGGGATACACGGGGGTGAGGCTCTCGGCCAGGCCTTGGCTCTCGGCATCGCGGATTTTGGGGTGAACCATTTCGTCGCCGAAAAAGCCGTGGCGGATTTCGCCGATGGCGCGGATGCGCTTACCCTTGGCGAGCTGCTTTTGCTGGCTGGGGTAGAAATGGATAAAGCGCAGGTGCAGCACGCTGCCGGATTGGTCGCGGATTTGGGCAATCAGCTGGCGGCGCGGGCGGAATTGGATTTCCTGATGCGCCACTTCGCCTTCCACTTGGCAGGATACGCCCACGGGCGCGTCTTTGATCGGGGTGATATGGGTTTCGTCTTCGTAGCGCAGGGGCAGGTGCAGCACGGCGTCCCACAGGCTGCGGATATGCAGCTTGGCGAGCTTGCCGGCGGTGGCGTCGGTGAGCTTGAGTTGTTGTTTGAAATCGGCGCTCATGGGGAAGGCTATCTGAAACGAACGGAGTGGGTTTTTGCGAAGCTAAAGCGTGGGTTTGTGCGGGGCAGAAAGATGGCGGGATTGTACTGGAGTAGATACTTTTCAGGTGGCCTTCATCGGGCTACCTGAAAATATGGTTCGCGCTCGAATGCCCTATTCCTCTGCCCCTTCTTCCACTATTTCTTCTGCCATTGCCCCATGAACACCCAGCTCAGGCAATACCAACTCGCCCAGTTCGGCCAGGGGCGGCAGGGATTCGAGGGTGTCGATTTGCAAATCGGTGAGGAAGGTCTTGGTGGTGGCCCACAAGCTGGGGCGGCCGATGGTGTCGCGCTTGCCCACGCTTGCTATCCAGCCACGCTCCTGCAGGGTTTGCATCACGTTTTGCGACACCGCCACGCCGCGGATGGCTTCGATGTCGCCGCGCGTTACCGGCTGGCGGTAGGCGATAATAGCCAAGGTTTCCATCACGGCGCGGGAGTAGCGCGGCGTGCGCTGCTCTTCCAGGCTGCCGAGCCGCTCGAAGGCGGCAGAGGCTACCTGAAACCGCCAGCCCTCATGGGTACGCACCAGTTGTAGTGCCCTACCCTGCCAGCGTTGCTGCAGGGCTTCGAGCACGTCTTCGAGCTTATCGGCAGAAAGCGGCGGCTCGCACAGGGCGCGCAGGCGGCGTTCGAGCAGCGGTTCGGGCTGGGTGAGCAACGCGGCTTCGATCAGGCTTTCGGGGGAAAGAGTATGCGGCATGGGTGGTTTGATGTGTGTTGGGTAGGTTTGGCAAAACGTCGGCGATGAATGCCGGGCTACTTTTTTCAGGTAGCCTCCAAGCAGCGGAACAACTTTACCGAGACGGCGTGCTATTGCCTTCTATTTCTTTACAAACCCCGGCGGCATAGTCTTCTCTGTCTTTGCTGGCATAGGGTTCGTATTGCACAACTTGTTGGCTGGCATACACTTGGCCGTTTCTCTGCTGCAGGCGCAGGCCGTTGCCGAGACGAATGCTGTTGCCGCTGCGCTGCCACCTGCCCGCGGCGCTGTCTTCTTTGTAATCCATGATGGAAAGCAGGCAGTATCGGCTGTTGGGCAACACCTCGATCACCAGCATTTTTCGGATGTCGGCACCGCCGTGGACGCCCCATTCAACGTATTTGTATGTACCTGTACCAAGCGGTTGAGCTTGGGCGAACAAGGGGGCAAAGAGCAGGAAGGGAAGGAGTTTTTTCATGGGTATTGTCATGGGTAGTCTTGTCGATGAATGATGATTTCATACGGCCTCAAGCAACAGGCCAAAGGCTACCTGAAAATGCATAACTGTTTTAACTGCGTTGAAACTTCGCAGAAACGCTGTTGAAGCTTTTTTCAGGTAGCCTTCAACTTATTGATTACTCTTGATACACATAGTTGGCCCGTTTGATGTGGCACAGCAGCTCGTAGGAAATCGTCCCAGCAGATTGGGCCACGATGGCTACAGAAACGGCGTCGCCCCACAACTCCACTTCGCTGCCCACGCCTTGGTGGTGATCAAGCTCGACGGCGAGCATGTCCATGCTCACTCGGCCGATGAGGCGGCTGGGTTGGCCGTTGACGGTGAGCGGGCAGCCGTTTTGCGCGGTACGGGGGTAGCCGTCGGCATAACCGCAGGCAGCAATGCCGATGCGGGTGGAGCGTTCGGTGACGAAGGATGCGCCGTAGCCGACGGGTTCGCCAGGCTGGAGGGTGCGTTCGGCAAAGATGCGGCTGGTGAGGCGCATCACGGGTTTGAGCTCGGGGCAGGCGCCGGGGAAGGGTTCGATGCCGTAGAGGGCGATGCCGGCGCGCCCCCAGTCGCGGCGGGCGGCGGGGTGGGCGATGATGGCGGCGGAATTGGCGAGGCTCTGTGCGCCGGAAAGGCCGGCCACGGCGGTGTCGAAAGCAGCCAGCTGGGCGGCGGTCATCGCTTGTTCCGGCTCGTCGGCGCGGGCGAAGTGGGTCATGTTCACAATATGCGCCACCTGCGGGCTTTGACGCAGGGCTTGGTGGGCGGGGGCGAAGTTTTGCGGGAAGAAGCCCACGCGGTGCATGCCGGAATCCATTTTCAGCCAAACGGTTACCGGCTCGCGCCAGCGGTGTGCCAGCAGGCTTTCGAGCTGCCATTGGTTTTGTACGCCCGGCCACAGGCGGTATTCGTCTACCGCAGCGTATTCGGCGGGCTCAAACACGCCTTCGAGCATCACGATGGGCGCGCTGATGCCGGCTTCGCGCAGTTCGATGCCCTCATCCAGCGTGGCCACGGCGAAACCGTCGGCCAAATCGGCCAGCGCACGGGCGCAGCGCACGGTACCGTGGCCGTAGGCATCGGCTTTCACCACAGCGAGCATCTTATTGCCGTGCAGGCGTTTGAGCAGTTGGTAGTTGTGGCGCAGGTGGCTAAGGCGGATGGTGGCGGTGAGCGGGCGCATGGCGGGTCTCTATTCTCTATCGGTTAGGGTTGGTATGGGTTTCAGGTAGCCTTTAAAGGCTACCTGAAAAAATAAATACGGCATTGATGGCCTGCAACAGCAAATTGGTCGAGCATGAGGCTACCTGAAACTTTCAGGTAGCCTGTAAATTGGCCGCAGAGGATAGGCCAATCATCCCCTGCGGCCAATCTGCCTACTGCATCCGAATGGAAATAAAGCTGTTTTGATGCAGCTGCTGAAGCAGACCCTGCATGGCGGCTTGGGTTTTCTGGGCAGCGATGGCATCGTGTACGCCGGCACGGATGCGGGCATCGGGCGTGTTCGGCGTGCGGGCTTCCACCAGGCGGATCACGTGCCAGCCGAACTGGGTGCGTACCGGTGCGCTCACCTGACCGGGTTTCAAGCCGCGCATGGCGCGTTCGAACTCGGGCACGGTTTCGCCTTCGGAGAGCCAGCCCAAATCACCGCCATTGGCAGCACTGCTGTCTTGCGAATACTGGCGAGCCAGGGCGGAAAAATCGGCGCCGCGTTGGGCATTTTGCGCCAGGCGTTGCGCCAGCCGCTGGGCACGCTCGCCTTGGCTGGCAATCAAAATATGCTGGGCATGGTATTGGGTTTTGGGTGTGGCCTGCGGCAGGGTAATGCCTTGGGCACGGGCTCGGGCGATGGCGGCATTGATTTCGTCTTCGCTCACTTTGGCCTCGCCGGCAGTCTGCCCCTGCTGCACGCGTTGAGCAATCATGCTGTCGCGCACTTGGCGGCGCAGGGCGGTTTTGTCGATACCAAAGCGGGCTTGGGCAGCTTCAAACTGAGCCACGCTTTGGCGGCGGGAAGCGGCGATACGGGCAATTTCGGCTTCCACTTCGGCATCCGGCACTTGGATATTGTTGCGTCGGCCGGCCTGTACCAAAAGTGATTGGTTCACCAGCTGCATCAGAGTTTGCCGCTGCAATTCCTGCTCGGATACTTGCGTGCCGCGCGGCATTTGGCTGCGAGTGTGGGCCACGGCCTGATCAAGCTCGCGCTGGGTGATGACTTCGTTCTCCACCACAGCCACGATGTTGTCCACCGAACGTACGTTGTTGGCCGAGGCTACCTGAAAAGCCAAGCTCATACCCAGCGCCAAAACCAAAGTTTTCATTTTCATTTACGCATTACCTCATCAATGTTGGTGTAGCCAGGAATCGACTGGCGGATTTGTTCAAAAGGATTGTTGCCCAGGCTGCTCAAGTCGCGCAGGCGCAGCTGGAGGAAGAAGGC
>CAUPYH010000101.1:0-5613 GCA_963515595.1 uncultured Eikenella sp.
TATTCTACCCGAAAAGCGAGAAGGCTACCTGAAAGCGATGGCTTGGCGCATTCTGTGCCGCTAAAGCGGTAGAATACGTTTTCGCTTTATGCTTTCAGGTAGCCTCACACATGAGCCGCTTTATCCGCCAAACCCTAATCCGCCCGGATGCCCTCGCCATCAGCGTGGATTTATCCCGCATCACAACCCCGCATAGCCTGATACAGCGCATGCAAGAAGCCTTCGAACTGCCCGCCTATTTCAGCGGCGGCCTCGATTCGCTCAACGACTGTATGCGCGACTTGGGCTGGCTGCCGCAACGCGAAATCCACATCGTCTTTTGCGGACTGGCCGACCTCAAACAACGCCGGCCCCAACTGTTTGCCGATATTGCCGACTGCCTGGCGCTATACCGCGATTATTGGCACGGCAACCCGCAGGAGCATAAAATCGTGCGGATTTCGATAGCGGATTAAACCGCCAACCGCTCCCCATTTATACTTCGCTGAAGCCCACGCTTTAGCACCCAAACACCGTTTTCAGGTAGCCTCTTATGACCTTCACCCTCCCCGTCCTGCTTGCCGCCTGCTTTGCCGCCGCCCTACTCTGCGCACTCATCGTTTGGCTGTGGCAAAACGCCCGCAACCAAGCCGCGCAACACCGCCACCAACAGGAAGCCGACCGCCTGCAACACCAGCTCGCCCTGCAACAGCAGGCCTGGCAGCAAAGCGAACAGCAACTCGGCCACACCGCCCAAAGCCTGGCCGACAGCCAACAGCAGCTTTCCGCCGCCCGCCAAGCCGCACAGGATTACCAAACCCGCGCCGCCGCCGCCGAGCAATCGGTGCAACATTTCACCAACCGCCTGGCCGAGGCCGCCGAACGGCAACAGCAGCTGTTGCGCGAGCTCGCCGCCGCCAAACAGCAATCCACAGCCGAGCAGGAAGAAGCCCAAAGCTGGCAAACCCGCGCCGTGGCAGCCGAACAATCCAAGCAACACCTCGACCGCAGCTTGGCCGAAGCCGCCGAGCGCCGGCAGCAACAGCAGCAAGAGCTGGCCGCCGCCAAACAGCAGCTCGCTGCTGAACAGGAGGCAAGCCAAAGCTGGCAAACCCGTGCCGCCGCCGCCGAAAAATCCGTGCAGCACCTCAACAGCCAACTGGCCGAAACTGCCGAACAACAGCAGCAACTCCAACAGCGCTACGAAACCGCCCGCCAAGAGCTGGCCGCCAGCCGCCTGCAGCACGAACGTGTGCAAACCCAAATCGAACAGCAGCAGCAAGCCCACGCCGAACAAATCGCCCTGCTCAACCAAGCCCGCCAAAACCTGGGCGAACAATTCCAAAACCTCGCCAACCAAATCCTCGAAGAAAAAAGCCGCCGTTTTTCCGAGCAAAACCGCCAAGAGCTCGACCAACTGCTCCATCCCTTGAGCGAAAAACTGCAAGGCTTCAGCCAGCTCGTGCAAAACACCTACGAAAAAGAAGCCAAAGAACGACTCACGCTGGAAAACGAGCTCAAACGCCTGCAACAGCTCAACGCCCGGCTGCACCAAGACGCCCAAGCCCTCACCCAAGCCCTCACCGGCAGCCGCAACAAAAGCCAGGGCAACTGGGGCGAGATGATTCTGGAAAAAGTGCTGGAAAACTCCGGCCTGGTGAAAGGGCGCGAATACTTCGTGCAAAGCGGCGGCCGCCAAACCGACAGCGACGGCGAAAGCCGCTACCTCCAGCCCGACGTGCTCATCAACCTGCCCGACAACAAACAAATCATCGTTGATTCCAAAGTATCGCTCACCGCCTACGTGCGCTACACCCGCGCCGAAAGCCCCGAAGCCGCCGAAGCCGAGCTCGCCGCCCACCTCGCCTCCGTACACCAGCACATCAAAGAGCTCGCCGCCAAACGCTACAGCGACATCGAAGGCCTGGTATCGCTCGATTTCGTCTTCATGTTCGTGCCCGTGGAGCCCGCCTACCTGCTCGCCCTGCAGCAAGACCCCGAGCTCTTCCAAACCTGTTTCGACCAACGCATCATCCTGGTCGGCCCCAGCACGCTGCTGGCCACCCTGCGCACCGTGGCCAACATCTGGCGGCACGAATACCAAAACCGCCACGCCCTGCAGATTGCCGATGAAGGCGGCAAACTCTACGATAAATTCGTCGGCTTCGTGGAAACCCTGGAAAAAGTAGGCAAAAACCTCCAGCAGGCGCAAGAAAACTACCAAACCGCCTACAAACAGCTTTACAGCGGCCGCGGCAACCTAGTCGACCGCGTGGAAAAACTGCGCCAAATGGGCGTGAAAGCCGGCAAACGGCTCGATGCGCAGCTGGTGGAGCAAGCCGGCAGCGAAGGGGCGGAGATGCTGGAAGACAAAACAGACGGCGGGCAGCAAGAGGCTACCTGAAAAAGCAACGACGCCTTGGCAAAGCCAACGCATAAGCCGCAACGGAGCGAAAACAATCCATCCGATTTTCAGGTAGCCTTTCCCCCCTTTTGTTAAAATCCCGTTTTCCCACCGTTTCCCGCCCCATCATGAAACTCCTCGCCGTCATCCCCCACTACCGACATCTCGGCACGCTGCCGCAGGTGGTTTCCGCCCTGCGACACTGCGGCCTGCCCGTGTTGGTGGTAGACGACGGCTCAGGCGAAGACTGCCTCGCCGGTTTGGAGGCCTTACGCGGCGAGGGCGTTCAGGTAGCCTTCCGCCCGGCCAACGGCGGCAAGGGCAGCGCGATGAAGTGGGGCTTCAAGCTGGCGGCGCAGCAGGGTTTCAGCCACGTTTTACAGATTGATGCCGACGCGCAGCACAACTTTGCCGACATCCCGCGCTTTGTCGAAACCGCGCAGGCGCAGCCGCAGGCGGTGGTGTGCGGGCGGCCGGTGTACGGCGGCGACGTGCCCAAAGCCCGCCTCTACGGCCGCAAAATCACCGATTTTTGGAACGTGCTGCACACTTGGTCGTTCGACATCAAAGACGGCATGTGCGGCTTCCGCGTTTATCCGCTGGATGCCGTGCTGCCCATCCAATACGGCGGCGCCGTCATCGGCGAGCGCATGGATTTCGACAACGAAATCCTCATCCGCCTGCATTGGGCGGGTACGCCTTTCATCTGGCTGGACACACCCGTGCGCTACGAAGCAGGCGGCGTGTCGCACTTCAACCTGCGCCGCGACAACCTGCTCATCAGCAAAATGCACGCCCGCCTGTTTTGCGGCATGGCCGCCCGCCGCATCGGCCGCCTGTTCAGACGGCCTCAAACGGCACCAACCGAACAGGCGCATTGGTCGGCACAGCGCGAACGCGGCCACCGCCTCTTCCTCAAGATTACCGAATGGCTGGTGCGCTACCTGCCCCTGTGGCCGGTGCACTGCATTGCCGCCCTTGTTGCCGCCTATTTCTACCTCACCTCCGCCGCCCAACGCCGCAGCGTGCGCCAATATCAGGGCTACCTGAAAAACAGTTTTCCCGCCGCACCGCTGCCCCCGCGTTTCCCCGTATACCGCCAGTTTGCGGCCTTCGGCCAAGCCGTGGCCGACCACTTCGCCGTATGGCAGCATAAAATCACTGTGCCCGACCTCATGGTCGAAGATCCGGACAACCTGTATGCCGATATAGACAACCATAACGCACGCGGCCAAATCATCATCTGCTCGCATCTGGGCAACATCGAAGTGTGCCGCGCCCTCGTCTCCCACCACCAAGGCTTCAAACTCAACGTGCTCGTGCACAACGCCCACGCCGAAGATTTTAACCGCGCCCTCAAAGCCGCCGGCGCCAGCGATTTGCAGCTGATTCAGGTAGCCGACCTCGACGCGGCAAAAATGCTCCAACTCTCGCAAAAACTCGATGCCGGAGAGTGGCTCGCCATTGCCGCCGACCGCACCCCCGTGCGCGGCAACAAAACCGTGCCCGTGCAATTCCTCGGCCACACCGCCCATCTGCCGCAAGGCCCCTGGCTGCTCGCCGGCCTGCTGCGCGCGCCCACCAACACCGTCTTCGTGTTAAAAGAGCAAGGCCGTTATCATTTATGCCTGAAGCGTTTTCAGACGGCCCCAAGCTGGACAGCCGCCACGCGCAAACAAATGATTGAAAACATGGCGCAGCAATACGCCGACGTTTTGGCCGCCCACGCCGCCCGCGCGCCGCTGCAATGGTTCAACTTCTACGACTTCTGGAGCAACACCCCACATGGCTAAACACATCTACTGCCGCCACCACACCGAAATCGAAGTCCCCTTTTTCGACGTAGACGTGATGCAGATTGTCTGGCACGGCCACTATGTCAAATACCTCGAAATCGCCCGCTGCGCCTTCCTTGACGAAGTCGGCTACAACTACACCGTCATGCTCGAACAAGGCCACGCCTGGCCCGTGGTGAAGCTTGACCTCAAATACGTCCGCCCCGCCCGCTTCGGCCAAAAAATCCGCGTGGAGATGGCCGTCACCGAATACGAAAGCTGCCTGCGCATCGACTACATCCTGCGCGACGCAGAAAGCGGCACCAAACTCACCCAAGCCCACACCACCCAAGTCGCCCAACGCATCGACAACGGCGAAATGCAATTCCAAACCCCCGCAAGCTGGCAAAATGCCGTGCGGCAATTTGAAGGGTTTGCGCCCTTGGCCAAGGATTGAGGCTACCTGAAACCCCGTAACCTCTTCACACCACACACTTTGCCCGCAAATCCACTATACTACGCCTCTCTTCCCACTCCCCGCATAACCCCGGAACCATGAAAAAATTCCTCCTCAGCCTCCTCATCTCCCTTGCCGCCCTCCCTGCGCTCGCCTTCAGCACTGCCGAGCTCACCACTCAGCTGCAAGCCCCGCAGAGCGTGCAGGGCGGGTTTACCCAGCAGCGCTTTTTGCGCTCAATGGACAAACCCGTACAAACCAGCGGCCGCTTCGCACTGCGCCCCGGCCGCGGCCTATTTTGGCATCTGCAAAAACCGTTTGAAATGAAACTGCGCGTGCGCCGCGACGGCATCAGCAGACAAGACGCGCAAGGGCAGTGGCGCGCCAACGGCAGCCAAACCGCGCAGGCCGCGCAAGTGAAACTCTTCATGGCCGTGCTCGGCGGCGACACCGCCGAATTACAGCGCCACTTCAACCTCGCCCTTTCCGGCAACGCCCAACAATGGCAGCTAACCCTCACCCCGAAAACCGCCGTGATGCGGCAGGTGTTCAACAAAATCGTTATCAACGGCGGCCAGCTGGTGCAGAAAGTGGAGCTGGACGAAAAACAGGGCGACCGTACCGTGATGCAGTTTAACCAGCTGCAAACCAACCAGCCGCTCAGCCCCGCCGCCCAACAGGCCTTGGGCGAATAAGCCAACCCGAAATCGCTTCATTCATGCTTTCAGGTAGCCTTAAAGGCTATAGTGGATTAACAAAAATCAGGACAAGGCGGCGAGCCGTAGACAGTACACACGTTACGGCAAGGCGAGCCAACGCTGTACTGGTTTTTGTTAATTCACTATACCTGAAACACTGTTAATCCCTTATCCACATCCAATCCGAAACCATGCCCATCCTCCCGCTTTTAAACCGTTCCCCCGATTCCCCGCTGGCCGAAAATTGGACAGCCTCGCAGTTTTCCGCCGCCACGCTCTCGCTGGCCGCGCGTTTGCGTG
>CAUPYH010000102.1:0-5580 GCA_963515595.1 uncultured Eikenella sp.
GGGTCGAGGTAGTAGCGGTTGGTGAGGTTGTTCACGCCGAGGTTGATGCTGAGCTTGTTGCCGATGTGGTAGCGGGCGTAGGCATCCCAAATGGTGGAGGCGCGCCAGTGGTAGGCTTGGCCGGTGGTTTTGAGCAGGCGGCCCATGCCTTGTTCGATGAGCCGGTCGTGCTGTTTGCTATCGCGGCGGCTGTGGTGGATGCCGCGGATGCCGAGCTCGAGTTTTTCGTCGAAGAGGCGCACGCCCAAGTCTAAATTAATGGAGTATTTGGGCTGGATGGATTGGTAGAACCGTGTGGCGCCGATGCCGCCTTCGATGCAGGCGGGCACGCTGTTGTAGTACATATCGTAGGCGAAGGAGAGGTTTTCGTCGCAGGTTTCTTGTTTTAAACGGTAGGTGCCGCCGAGCGACATGAAGAAGCGGCCGAAATCGAGGCGGCTTTGCAGTTCGATGCCTTGGGTGATTTTGCGGTCGTATTGGATGAGGTCTTTGTTGGCGGCGGTGTCGATGACGTTTTTGATGGTGTTGGAGAAATAAGTGAGGCGCACGTCGCCTTCGCGCAGCCTGCTCCACAGCGGGGCGAAGTTGTAGCTGTAGCCGATTTCCCAGTTGGTGCTGCGTTCGGGCTTGAGGTCGAACGAAGGCAACATAGCCTCCAGATACACTGCGCCGAAGCTCATGTTGGTGGCTTCGTAGATGCTGGGGAAGCGCGTCATCTGCGCCCAGCGCAGGTGCAGGCGGCTGTTGTCGGTGAGGTCGTAGCTGAGGGCGAGCATGGGCGACCAAGCCGATCCGTTGAGGCGTTTTACCGGCGGGTAGTTGGCGTCGCCCGTTATCAGGGTATGGATGTGGCGGGCTTCGTCGGGCAGGTCGGTGCTGGCCAGGCCGTTGCGGCGGGTGCGGTAGTCGGGCGAATTATCGTCGGTGGTGTTTTCCTGATATTGGCTGGCTTCATAGCCGTAATCAAACGGATAGTTGTCGTCATTGGGATGATATTCGAAGCGGGCGCTGCGGCTCACGCGCAAGTAGCGGTAGAAGCTGCCCTGCCTGCCCTGCGGGTTGCTTACGCGCTGGTCGAACAGGCCGTTTTCAAAGGCGGGGCCGTGGAATTTGCGGTTGCCGTATTCCACGATTTTGGGGCGCATCGGGCGGTAGAGTACGGTGCGGCTTTCATCGAAAGCCTGGTATTGGCCATTGCCATCCACATAGCCGGTGTTGCCGTTTTGGTCGTGGCGCGACAGGCTCTCGTCGGGGAAGAAGCCGTAGCGTTGTTCGAAGTTGCGGTAGATGGTTTCGAAGTTGCCCGGATCGGCGTCGATTTCGGCTCTGGCGCGGCGGTAGGCATCGATTTCTTCCTGCGTCATCAGTTGCAAATACGGCAGGGCAATGCCGCTGATGACGTTGCCGCCGTTGGCATTTTGGGTAACGGAATAGGCGGGGTTGCGGCTGGCGCGGGCGCGGGCGAGCAGGTCGTCAAACGCCCAGAAGCGGTCGTAGCGGATGCCGCCTTCGATTTTCAGGCGTTCGGTCGGCCGCCAGTCGAAACTCAGTTGTGCGCCCCATTCTTTGCGCCGCCCGGAGCGCGGGCCGGTGAGCTTGGTGAGTGCGGTTACGGTATCCATCACGCCGAAGAAGTCTTGGTCGTTTTTCGCCACTTCGCTGCTTTCGTCCAGCTTTTCGTATTGGTGGCGGGCGGAGAGGGTGAGGCTGAATCGATCGTTCAGGCGCATGCGGTTGCTGATATTGAAGCCGGTGCGGGTGGCTTTGGTGGTTTGCACCGCGCCGGAGAATACGGTGTTTGCGCCGTCGATAACGGGCGGGTCGTTGGGCGGGGTGTTGCGGTCGTAGCCTTCATCTATCAGCTCTTGGCAGCTGGCGATGCCGCGTGCGGGGTCGGGCTGGAGGTTGTGGCGGAAGCAGCGCGCCCAGGCATCGTATTTGTTGTCGCCGTACGGCACGGCCAAATCGGGGCCGCCGCTTTGGTGGCGGGTGCTGGTGGTGCGCACGCGCCAGATGTCGGCTTTGAGGTCTATCCAGCGGCTGCCTTCGGGCTGCCATTGGTAGCCGAGCTTGTAGGTGCGGCTGCGGATGTCGGAATCGATGCCTTGCACAGGGGCGATGTCGTAACGCTTGCGCTGCATATTGTATTGGCTGCCCAAGCCCAGCAGCAGGGCGTTGATGAAGGGGTTCATCTCGCCGAAGCGGATTTTGGTGTCCATGTAGTGCAGGTTGATTTGCTGGCCACGCGGCAGATACCAGTTGTTTTTTACAAGCAGACTGCGGCTGGAAACGTTGCTGTTGGGCACTTGTTCGCCGGGGCGGTAGAGGTCGGCCATGTCGGGAATCAGGGCGTCGGAACGGTCGGCGCGCGGGTCTTCGCTGTCGTAGATAGCATTGTTCAGGTAGCCAGATGCGCCGCGTTTGCCGCTGAAATAGGTGCCTTTGCGGCGGTCGCTGTAGGCAATAAGGCCGTCTGAAAGGTCGGTTTTGAAGGCGGCGGAAAACAGCAGGTTGCGGTCGCTTTTAAATTCGGCAAAGCGGCTGCTTTGGCGCGGTTTGTCGGCATCCGTACCGTAGAAATTGAGCCCGGCGAAAGGTACGTTGCCGCCTAACGTGCCCGATGCACTGTCGGCGGTGGGGTTGCCGGGCAGGGTGCGGTAGTCTTTGCCCAGGTAGTCGTTCAGGTTTTGCAGCGGTTTGGCGGTGTTGTTGGAAAACTCAGTTTTCACTTCCACGCCCCAGTCTTTGCCTTCGGGGATGATGTCGGCGGGCTCGATGGTGCGGATGGACACCGCGCCGCCCACGCCGGACTTTACGCCGCGCGTCATGGCCGGGCCTTTTTCCACCGTGATGCTGCGGAACAGGGCGGGATCGACATAATTGCGGTCGGCGATGCCGTAGTTGTTCATCCACACGTCCACGGTTTGCTCGGTACCGTCGATGGTAACGGGGATGCGGCCTTTGCCGCTGATGCCGCGGATATTGGGCGTAATCGCGCTACCGGCGTTGCGGGTATTCATGTTATACACGCCGTTTAAACCTTTGAACACGTCGCCGGCGGCATCCATGCGGTAACGTTCGAGGTATTCTCGGCCGGCGTAGACGCTGGAAACGTTTTTGCGGTACACGTCGTCTGCCCCGCGCTGGTCGCGGCTGCGGGCTTTGATTTCGATGGTTTCGAGCTCGGCGGAAGTATCGGCGGCAGCCTGCATGTGGGCAAAAGCGGCGGCCAGCAGCAACACCAATGCGCTGGGGCGAAAGACTTGCGGCTTCATTTGTTAGCATCCTGTAAATATTAGTAATCGAAATAGACGATGAGTAAGGTTTATTCCTTATTTTTTAGAGTTATAATGAAAATAAACGTTAAGAATATTCTTATATTATTTAATTTGAGAATTATTTTCAATAGTAAAAAGGTATTAGTTTAGAGATAGGATGTGGAGGAACAACGAATCAATAGTTGTATACGGTTTGGAGAAACCAGAATTTGGGCGAAGAACGTGCCTTATCGGCTACGATTTTGAAAAACACAACATTTTTCTTTACAATACCGCTCGGCAGCAATGCTGCCTTATTTAACCGATATTGAAAATAAGGAATGACTTTATGAAATCTAAACAAGCACTCTGGTTATTGTGTGTATCTGCCGTACTCGGCCTTTCCGCCTGTGGCGGCAAAGGTGGTGAAGAACAGGCTCCGGCGCCGCAGCAGCAGGCTTCACAAAGCCAGGAAGCCAGCCAGCAGGCTGAAAGCAGCAGCCAGCAGGAAGCCGCTTCTATGGACAACTTCCTGAGCAACGCCCAAGCTCTGCAGGCAGCGGAAGATTCTCTCAAAGCCTTGCCGCAGTTCTCCGGAAAGGAATTGAATGTATTCCAAAACGTTCAGTTCTATGGCAGCAGCCGCCCGCGCATTGAAATCGACATCCAAGACCCGGAAAAACCGGATAATATCGACCACTACACCTATGAAGACGGTAAGTGGAGCGAACCGCAACCGGTACAAATTTCCGGCGGCGGCGACATGAAAGCCAACGTAACCCCGCTGAACGACATCAAGTTTGCCACCGTGGCCACCATCGCCAAAACTTGGAGCGAGAAAGCCAAGGAAGTAGAAGCCACTGAAACCGAATTGGATTTCGCCAGCTTCCAATTGTGGGTACCGAACCAAACCCGCCGCTGGATTACTTCCACCATCGAAACCCCGCGCGCCAAATACTCTGCTGATTTCAATGTGGACGGCACTTTGAAAGACTTCAAAAAGCAGTAATACGAAGAACGGCTTAGAGAGTAAACAGAGGCTACCTGAAGGTTTCAGGTAGCCTTTTATCTTGGATGGGTAAAACCAGATACCGCCATATGCAGTAAAAGGCTACCTGAAAGCCCAGCGGACACAACACATGTTTTTCAGGTAGCCTTCATCCATTAAAACACTGTGCTCAATCCACGGCCTTTTCCGCCTCTTCCAGCTGCTGCACGCGGTATTGCTTCGGCGTTTGCCCGAAATACTGCTTAAACGCGCGGTTGAAGTGCGATTCCGACACAAAGCCGTTTTCCAACGCAATACGCAAAATTGTATCTGCACTAGCCGCCAGCTGCACCGCCGCCTGCTGCAGGCGGATCGACAGCACAAAGCGGTGCGGGCTCTCTCCGATTACCGATTTAAACAAGCGCATCAGCTGTGCCCGCGAGAGTTTGGCCATTTCCGCCATCCGAGCAATCGACCAATCCTCCTGCGGCGCGAGCAACACCGCCTGCAACAGCCCGCTGAGGCGCGGGTCTTCCAGCTGCGACAAAAAAGAAGGATCGCTGCTCTGCTGCCGGTAGCGCCGCAGCACCGCCACCAGCATCACCTGCGAAAGCGCATTCACCACCGTGCCGCTGCCGTAGCGCAGCCGTTCTGCTTCATCCAGCATCATCGATGCCGTTTGCCGCATTTCCGGCAGCGGCAGCAGCAGGCATTCCGGCATCCCCAGCCACAGCGCCGCATGGCGCGTATAACGGTATTGGCCGCACAATAATTGCAAGCGGTTGCCGCCGCAATCTTTCACCGCCAACACGCCGTTTCCATGAAGCTGCGGCTTGCCCGCCGGTTGCGCTAAGCCCTCCAAACTGTCGGCGATGCTGTGTGCCGTATCGTAGGGCAGCAGCACCGCATCGCCTGTGTTCAACGCCATTGCTTGCCCGTTGCCTACCTGCAGCCAACCGTTGCCCGACACTACCCAATGCAGCCGCGCCGTTTCCGGCTCGGTTTTGTGTTCCAAATGAAACCCGCCGCCCAGCCGGCAGCACACATCAATCCGACCTCGCAGCCGCGCCAGATAAATTAATTTGTCTAACACATCCATTGCTCTTCTCCTTATTGGTCGGTGGCGGGAACATATCGCTAAAACGCTTTACTTTATGCGGTGTTGGTTCTCTTTGCCATGCTGCTTGTATTGCCGCTGAGCAGGAAAAATAATTGTTTCAGCTATAGCGCGCAGTCAAAAGAATGAGACGATCAGTCAATCCCTGCACTAAAACTTATGCCATCATACGCCCCATCAAACGGTTTCGGCAAAAGCCGTCCGTTCAAATTTTATTT
>CAUPYH010000103.1:0-5531 GCA_963515595.1 uncultured Eikenella sp.
GTATCGATGTCGCGCCAAATGTCTTCAATATCCTCAATGCCCACGGAGAAGCGCAGCAGACCTTCGCGGATGCCGAGTTTTTCTTTCACCGCCGGGCTCATGCCGCTGTGCGACTGGCTGAAGGAATGGTTCACCAGGCTTTCCACGCCGCCAAGGCTGGCGGCCATGTGCAGTAGTTTGAGGTTGCGGATAACGGAATCGGCAGCGGCTTGGCCGTCTTTCTTTAGATATACCGACACCACGCCGCCGAAGCCGCGCATTTGGCGTTTGGCCAATTCGTGGTGCTCATGGCTGGGCAGGCCGGGATAGAACACTTTGTCCACGGCGGGATGCTGTTCCAAGCGGCGGGCGAGCTCGGCGGCGTTGGCCAGATGCTGCTTCATGCGCACGGAGAGGGTTTTGATGCCGCGCAACACGAGTGCGCAATCCATCGGTCCGGCAATGCCGCCGGTGTTCACCATGGTGCTTTGCAGGCGTTTGGCCAAGGCTTCTTCCTTAGCCACCACAATGCCCATCAGCACGTCGGAATGGCCGCAGAGGTATTTAGTGGCGGAGTGGAACACGATGTCGCAGCCCATATCGAGCGGGTTTTGCAGATAGGGGGTGGCGAAGGTGTTGTCGATGCCCACTACCGCGCCGGCAGCTTTGGCTTTTTGTGCCAACAAAGGGATGTCCACCAGCCGCAGCAGCGGATTGCTGGGGCTTTCCAGCCACACGAGTTTCACTTTATGCTCGGCTAGGAGTTTATCTAGGTTTTCAGGTAGCGCGAGGTCGGCGAACACGACGTTTACGCCCCATTGGGCATATACTTCGGTGAGCAGGTCGTAGGCACCGCCGTAGATATCGGCCACGGCGATGATGGTGTCGCCGGGGCGCAATACGGTGCGGAATACGGCATCAATACCGGCCATGCCGCTGCCGAAGGCGAAACCGGCGCAGCCATGCTCCAATTCAGCCACGGTGTCTTCCAGCACCTTGCGCGTGGGGTTGGCGAGGCGGGAATAGCGGTAGGGGATGTTTTCGCCGATTTGGTGCATAGCGAACATGCTGTTTTGATAAATCGGCGGCATGATGGCGCGGTTGTGCTCATCAGGGTTGTAGCTGCTGTGGATGATTTCGGTATCAAAATGCATGGGTTCTCCTTTCAGGTAGCCTCTGATAGCTGAAGCTCTTCCTATAGCGTTGGCTCGCTTGGTAGGAAAAATAATTGCTTCGCTATATGGCCGTATTGGCGATGGTGCCGGTTGCGGTAGATACAAAAAAACAGCCGAGCAGTGTAGCCGGCTGTTTTGTTTTGGCTTCGCAAAGCCGATGCTCTGCAAAAATATTCTGGCGGAAAGGAAGGGATTCGAACCCTCGATACGCTATTCACGTATACACGCTTTCCAGGCGTGCGACTTCAACCACTCATCCACCTTTCCGAGGTAAGGTGTGCGATTATACTAAAACACCCACGGTAACACAACCATTTTCTGCCCTACCCCTGCCGGCAATTTCCCGGCAACAATGAAAAGCCTTCGCCCCGCAGTTTGCCGGCCTTTTCACGCAGCGGGGTTAGCGGATACACCGTTTTCACTGCCGCCAAACCATAAGCCGCAGCGGCTGCCGGCCACCAGCGGTTGCCCGCCAGCTCCATAAAGTGCCAGCGCTGCAGCGTCCGCTCACTCTCCCACGGCGGCACATAGGACATAAACCGCCCCGTATCCGGCCTGAAGGCCGCCTCAGCCAGCATCCGTCTCACTTTCGGCAACGGCAGCGCATGGGCACGCAGGCCGAGTTGTTTTTCAGGTAGCCCGAAGCGCCACAGCGAATACGGGTTAAACCCGCTGAGCACCAACTTACCATTAGGCAGCAATACGCGGAAACACTCCCGCAGCAACTCTTCCGGCTGCGCACATAATTCCAAACCATGTGGCAGCAGTAAAGTTTGCACGCTGCCCGACAACAGCGGCAGGTGCGGCAGTGCGCATACCACATCTGCCTGCGCCCTACCCCGCCCCAATCGCACCGCCTGCTGCGGCCAGCAATCCCAGCTGCAGAGCGAAGCGACCACGGTGATGCCATATGGATTGGCCGTATGCGTAGCAAAAAATGTCTGTTCCGCTGTTTTCAGGTAGCCTCCTGTGGCGGTGTTGTCCAGCCATTCGGCCAACCTGTTTTCTTCTATCATGCCGCCTCCTCATTTTCAGGCCATCATACCGTTCAAACAAAATTTTGCAAAACACAGCGTAAAGAAACCTGCCAGGAAGGAGAGTTTGGGCGCCCTCTCGTGTTATCATTCTACCTTTGCGCATGCCGTGCAGGCAAAGCGTTCGGCTGCAGCTTGACACCGCTTCGGCCCAGCCTTTAATATCCAAAAAAATTTTAGCTAATCATAACGTTAATCACAACGGACTCATTCCTCCGCCATGAGTAAATTCAAATTTCTTTCCTTGGCCGTTTTAAGCCTGGGAATCCCAGCTTCTGCCCTCGCCCAAACTTATACGCCGGAGCAGATTGCCGCCTCCATCACCAACCTCAACGCTGCTATTCTGCGCAATCCCTCCTCCCACCACAACAATCTGTGGGGACGTATGCGGCAAGACTTCCGCATGAGCGAAGTCAACCCGGAAATCGTGCGCCGCCACGAAACCTACTACAGCACCCGCAGCGCCTATTTCAACCGCACCGTGGAGCGCAGCCGCCCCTATCTTTACCACATTCTCTCCGAAGTGGAAAAGCGCAATATGCCCTCCGAAATCGCTCTGTTGCCGTTTATCGAGAGCGCATTCGTGACCAAAGCCCGCTCCCACGTGGGCGCCTCCGGCCTGTGGCAGTTTATGCCCGCCACCGGCCGCCACTACGGCCTAACGCAAAACAATATTTACGACGGCCGCCACGACATCTATGCTTCCACCAATGCCGCGCTAAACTATCTGCAATATCTGCACAATATGTTCGGCGACTGGTCGCTCGCATTGGCCGCCTACAACTGGGGCGAAGGCAACGTGAGCCGCGCCGTGAACCGCGCCCGCAGCCAAGGGCTCGAGCCGGTGTATGAAAACCTCAATATGCCCAACGAAACGCGCAATTATGTGCCCAAGCTGCTGGCCGTACGCAACCTCGTGAGCAACCCGCAAGTGTTCGGCCTAAACCTTTCCAACATCGAAAACAAGCCCTATTTCGAAGCCATCAGCATCAACAGCCCGATGGACATTAACGCCATCACCCGCCTGGCCAATATCAGCCAAGCCGAATTTGAAGCGCTCAACCCCAGCTTCAAAGTGCCCGTATTCATGCCCGAAAACGGCCAACGCAAACTGCTTCTGCCCGTAGGCGCGGTAAACGCCTTCGAGCGCAACCTGCGCAATGCGCCCAAAGAATCCCTGCTCTCCTACGACATCCTGCGCTCTGACGGCGCCACCACCCTCAGCGACATCGCCGACCGCAACGGCGTGAGCGTGGCCGACCTGCGCCGCACTAACGGCCTGAGCAGCAACACCATCCGTGCCGGCCTGCCTATTCTCGTGGCCAAAAACAGCCTGAACAACAGCCAGCTAGGCCGCGGCGTACAGATGCTGGCTGATAACAAGCCCGCCGGCGACGACCCGCTGGGCAACCTTATCCGTCGCAACAGCCAGAACGTAGCCGAACGCACCAGCACCGTGGCTGCTGCCAAACCTGCTACCCAGCCTGTTGCCACACCGCTCGCTCCTGTTCAGGTAGCCTCAGCCCAACCGGCTCGCCCGCCCGAGCCCGTTCGTGCACCCGTACAGCAGGCAACAAACCCAGCCCCTGCCGCTTTTGCCGCGTTGGCTGCCAACAGCTCCCGCCCCGCCGAGCCTGCGCCTCGTGTAACCAGCTCGCCTGATATTCAGGTAGCCTCAGCTCCAACGATTACCCAAACAGCTGCCCAAACCGTAGAGCAACCTGCTGCTTCCAGCAATATCAACACCCCAACAGACAGGCCACCTGAAACCGCCGAGCTTGCTGACAACAGCAACCTTCAGCCCGACCCATTGATGTCCTTGGCCAATAGCAGCAGCACGGATAACGACACCACACCTGTCGATACCGATGAAGCCGATAATAGCAATAGCGCCGCAGCCGCCGTGCGCGCTTCCTTAGCCCAAACCGAAGCCCAGGAAACCCGCCGCCAAGCCCAAGCTGAAGCTCGCCGCACCAACAATGCCGGCTTCGGCCAACTGGCCGCCAACACCGGCAACAACCAACGCCGCGCTGCCCGCCAAGAGCAGCAGGCCAACCGCCGTGGCGCGCAAACAGTCACCCATAAAGTGCAGTCCGGCGAATCACTGTATTCCATTGCCCGCCGCTACAACGTAGACGTGGCCGACCTCAGCCGTGCCAACAACCTGCGCGGCAACAACATCCGCACCGGCCAAGTATTGCATGTGAGCACCAGCAGCAATCAACAGGCTGCCAACCGCCATGCCGACAACAAACCTAACAGCCGCAACGAACGCGGCAACGAGCGTAACAACCGCGCCGGCAACGATCGCAATGGCAGAAACGGCCGCCAGCAAACCGTATCCCATACCGTGCGCAGCGGCGATACCCTGCAATCCATCGCCCGCCGCTACAATACCTCCGTGGCCGACATCAAACGCAGCAATAACTTGAGCAACAGCGTGCTGCACCCCGGCCAAAAATTGCGCGTGAGCAGCGGCACTTAACCGGTGTCCGCGCACACAACGTTTTCAGGTAGCCTCAATCAAGGCTACCTGAAAATATTTATAAAGACTATACAGCAAGTTGTAAACCTTACCAGTCAAACCATGAACCCGCAAAAACGCCGCGAAATCTTCCAACGCCTGCACGACGCCAACCCCAACCCCACCACCGAGCTGGTGTTTCACAGCCCCTTCGAACTACTCATCGCCGTGCTGCTTTCCGCCCAAGCCACCGACAAAGGCGTGAACAAAGCCACCGCCAAGCTTTTCCCCGTGGCCAACACTCCGCAGGCCATCCTCGATTTAGGCCTGGAAAAGCTGATGGAATACACCCGTACCATCGGCCTCTACCAAACCAAATCCAAACACATTATGCAAACCTGCCGCCTGCTCCTGGAAAAACACGGCGGCGAAGTGCCGGATACCCGCGAAGCGCTCGAAGCGCTGCCCGGCGTCGGCCGTAAAACCGCCAACGTCGTGCTCAACACCGCCTTCGGCCAGCCGACCATGGCCGTGGATACCCATATTTTCCGCGTAGCCAACCGCATGAATCTCGCCCCCGGCAAAAACGTGCGCGAAGTGGAAGACAAACTCATGCGCTTCGTGCCCAAAGAATTCCTGCTCAACGCCCACCATTGGCTCATCCTGCACGGCCGCTACACCTGCAAAGCGCAAAAGCCCCTGTGCCACGAATGCATCGTGTATGACTTATGCGAATACAAAGGCAAAACGGTTTAAACCCATAAAACGCAGCCCTGTATGTTCATGGCCATAAGAGGCTACCTGAACATACAGGGCTTGGTTTTGCAGTGGTATAGTGAATTAACAAAAACCAGTACAGCGTTGGCTCGCCTTGCCGTA
>CAUPYH010000104.1:0-5459 GCA_963515595.1 uncultured Eikenella sp.
ATGATTCAGGCCTTCCGCAACCACGCCCACGATGCCTTCCGCCAGCAATACAAGCCCTACGATTTCCTTATTATCGACGACATCCAGTTCATCAAAGGCAAAGACCGCAGCATGGAAGAGTTTTTCCACCTGTATAACCATTGCCACCACCATAAAAAACAGATTATCCTTACCTGCGACGTGCTGCCTACCAAAATCGACGACATGGACGACCGCCTGAAATCCCGTTTTTCATGGGGTTTGACGCTGGAGTTGGAGCCGCCGGAATTGGAAATGCGGGTGGAGATTTTGCAGAAAAAAGCCGATTCCGTGGGTGTGGAGTTAAAAGAAGAAGCTGCCTTTTTTATCGCCACCCACATCCGTTCCAACGTGCGCGAGCTGGAAGGCGCGTTTAAGCGTGTGGAAGCGCGCAGCCGCTTCGAGCATAAGCCGATTGATGTGGAGCTGGCTACCGAAGCCCTGCAAGATATTGTGGCCGGCAACTTCAAGCCGATTAACCTGCCATTGATTATGGATGCAGTAGCCAAATATTACGGCATCCGCACCGCCGACCTTATCGGCAAAAAGCGCGCGCAAAGCATCGTCCGCCCGCGCCATCTGGCCATCAAGCTTGCCCGCGAGCTGACCACCCACAGCTACGAAGACATCGGCAAAGCCTTCGGCGGGCGCGACCACAGCACGGTGCTCAACTCCGTGAAAAAGGCCGACGAATTGCGGCAGGATAATGCCGAAATTGCCCAAGATTACGAAAAACTATTGATTATAATCAAAAATTAAACCTAAGGAATCTGTATGTTGATTTTAGAAGCCGAGCGCGACACCCTGCTCAAACCGCTGCAAGCCGTTACCGGCATTGTGGAGCGCAAGCACACCTTGCCGATTCTCTCCAACGTGCTGATTGAGCGCACCGGCGGGCAAACCAATATCTTGGCCACCGACTTGGAAATCCAAATCCATACTCATGGCCCGCACACCGATGCCGAAAACTTCCGCATCACCACCAATGCCAAAAAACTGCAAGACATCCTGCGCGCCCTGCCTGAAGGCGCAATTGTGGCGCTGGATTGGGCGCAAAACCGCCTTACCCTCAAGGCCGGCAAATCCCGCTTTGCCCTGCAAACCCTACCGGCCGAAGATTTCCCGCTGATGAGCATCGGCGAAGAAGTGGTTTCCGCCTTCACCCTGCCGCAGGAAACCTTCCGCAACATGCTCTCGCAAGTGCAATACGCCATGGCTGTGCAAGACATCCGCTATTATCTCAACGGCTTGCTGATGCAGGTGGAAGGCAGCAACCTGCGCCTGGTGGCCACCGACGGCCACCGCCTGGCCTACTCCGCCGCCGTGATTGATGCCGACTTGCCCAAAGCCGAAGTGATTCTGCCGCGCAAAACCGTGCTCGAGCTGTTCAAGCTGCTTAACCGCCCCGAAGAGCCCGTTACCGTGGAACTCTTAAACAACCAAGTGCGCTTCCGCTGCAACGACACCGTGGTAGTCAGCAAAGTGGTGGACGGCAAGTTCCCCGATTTCAACCGCGTGATTCCACAGGATAATGACAAAATCTTCCTGCTCGGTCGCCAGCCGTTCTTGGGTGCGCTGGAACGTGCCGCCATTTTGGCCAACGAAAAATTCCGCGGAGTGCGCCTGCAGCTGCGCCCCGGCCTGCTGAGCGTGTTGTGCAGCAACAGCGAGCAGGAAGAAGCGCGTGAAGAGCTGGAAATCGCCTATCAGGGCGCCGAGCTGGAAGTTGGCTTCAACATCAATTATCTGATGGACGTATTGCGCAACGTACACGCCGAAGACATCCAACTGGCCTTTGGCGATGCCAACCGCTCCACCCTGTTTACCATCCCCGACAACGCCGATTTCAAATACATCGTGATGCCGATGCGCATCTAAGGCTGTATCGCCATACGCCAACAGGCTACCTGAAAATGACAAAGTAAAAGTTTTCAGGTAGCCTGAAAAATATGTGGCAGACAAGCATACTTGCGCTATAAACTTTGTCCTTTACAGTTTCAGGTAGCCTTTTGCCGCCGCACGTCTAATTCTAAGGAACCACCATGTCTTCACGGCATTCCCACATCCGCGCCCTCGCTCTCGCCACCCTACTGCTGCCGTTGGCGGCCCAAGCCGCGCCTGCACCGCGCAAACCCGGTTCGCAAACCCCGCTTACCCACCGCCAAATCATCGATCGCGCCAACAATCTGATGACGGCCTTCTCCTCCGAGATTGCCCTCCAGCAAGGCAAAGGCAGTGACGCCCTCGCTGCCTATATGCGCCTGTTCCGTCGCACCAACGACCCGGCCGTGGCCGAGCGCGCCGTAGACATCGCCCTGGCCACCGATGTCCGCCTGGCCGAGCAAGTGCTTGAACACTGGCAGGCAGTTGAGCCCAAACCTTCCATCGAGCAAAAACGTATGCGCTGGGTTGTGGCTACGGCCAAAGGCGATATCGCCACGGTGCGTGCCGGCCTGCCCGAAATCCTCGCCCAAACCGACCGCCAGCGTATGCGCACCGTCTTCCTGCGCATGTCCCAGCTCGCCCTCTACCACCCTGAAGCTGCCGATGTGCAAACCGCCCGCCTCGTGCACCAAGCCGCCGGCCGCTTCCCAGGTCTGGCCGAAGCCGCCATTACCGATGCCATTTATTCCGCCCACGCCAACCGCACGGCCGATGCCAACGCCGCCCTGCGCCGCCTCTCCCGCCTCGACAGCGACATCCGCCCCATCACCAGCATCACCCTGCGCCTGATTGCCCAGCGCCAACCCGAAGTGCTCGAATACTTCTTCCGCCATGCCGATAGCCGCCACCTTTCCCCCATGTGGCAAAACCTGCAAGTAGAAACCCTCATCGCCGCCAAACGCGAAGAAGAAGCCTACCGCCTACTGCAAAATATGCTGGCCAAAACCCCAGATGCCGACCTCTACATCCAAGCCGGCATCCTCTCCGTGCGCCGCAAAGAGCCCGTGGCCACCACCGTAAACTACTTCGATAAAGCCTACCTGCACGGCACCCAACAGCAGAAAAGTCGCGCCTCCCTGCTCGCCGCCATGCGCCTGATTGAAGACAACAACATAGCCGAAAGCCGCAACTGGCTCAACCGCGCCAGCGCCCCCGAAGCCCAGTTCGACAAACACATCCTAGAAGCGCGCATTGCCGAGACCGAGAAAAACTGGCCGGCGGCCGAAGATGCCCTGCTGCGTGCCGAATCCATCGTATCGGCCGGCCGCAGCAATGCCATCTTCAATGCCGACGACCTCCTCGTTGCCCACCTGCGCATCGCCCGCGAGCAGCCGCCTGCCGAAGCCCTCAACAGCATCCGTAGCCTCTATCGCCGCTACAGCGACAACTCCGCCCCGCCCGCCATGATCGCCATCATCCTCGAGCAGCGCGCCATCCTGTATGCCGACCGCCTGCAACAGCCCGAGAAGGCCGTAGCCGACCTCAAACAGGCGCAAGAACTCGTGCCCAAAAACCCCGATATCCTCAATTCCCTCGGCTACACCATGCTCTCCCTGCCCAACCCCGACCTGGCCCAGGCACGCCGCTATATTGAACAAGCCCTGCAACGCCGCCCCAATTCGCCCGAAATTCAAGACAGCATGGGCTGGGTGTTGTTCAAACAAGGCCAACCGCAAGCCGCCCTGCCGTATTTGCAGCGCGCCCACGCCAAACTGCCCGAAGCCGAAGTGGCAGCCCATCTTGGCGAAGTGCTGTGGACACTCGGCCGCAAAAACGAAGCCATCGTTATCTGGCAAGCCGCCCAACGCAAAGGTGGCGACAAACCCGTATTGCAGGAAACCCTGCAACGCCTCAACGTAACCCTCCCGTCTTCCAGTGGGAAAGCCGGTAGCGAAAGCAACGACGGCCAATAAACCAAAGGCTACCTGAAAACAGCTTCTCCCGTTTTCAGGTAGCCTTTGCCATTTGTTTTATTGAACGGCTATACGATATATGAAGCCGCAAGCCCCTCACTTTCGGCAGCACCATCCTATCCGTCGCAGCCCTCTCTGCACCTCAGGCCAGCGCTGCCGTACAGCCCGGCAGCAAACGGCAATGCCTGACACATCTGCCCGCCGCTACCATACTGCCTATCAAAATACCCAAACCCATTTCCTGAGCCACGGCTGCCGAAACGTGTTGACCGAGCACGCAGTCAAGGCGGTACCCTGCACCGCAACTGTCTGCCTTGGTGGCAACCGACGGCAAATCAGCCTTTCGCGCCAACACGAACTGCCTGCCGTTGTCCGCCGAATGGCAGCACCGCGCCATAGGCAGTGATATAGTTGCGTACTCGCATAAAAGGCTACCTGAAAAACGACGTAGAAATCTTGCCGTGCTGCTTTTCAGGTAGCCTGTTTTGTTTTTACGGTAACCGGCTAAAACGGCTCTCCCGTTTTCAGGTAGCCTTTTGCCGTTTCTATTCTAGGCCAAACGCATTATGGCAACTCAATTCCTAATTGTTCCGTTACCGTGCGCGGCAGGGCGAAGCGGCAGGTTTTGTTGGGATCGACCACTTGGCACACCTGCAAATCGCCAGCGATGCTTTGTAGGGCGATGGCTTGGTTGGTGTCGAGCCCGCCGTGGGCGGTGAGCAGGTCGGTGGTCATCAGGGTGGCGGTTTCGGCGGCTTGGTCTAGATCGGGGCTGGAGGCGATGGTGTAGCAGCAGTCGGCAGTTACGGCCAGCGGCAGGGGATAGGGGCGGCCTTTGATGACGCTCACGTCCACTTCCACTGCGCCTTTGATTTCCAGGCCGGAAATGCCTACTTCGCCGTCGCCCATGCCGGCGTGCAAATCGCCCATGGCCAGCAGCGCGCCGGGCACGTTTACCGGCAGGAGCAGCGTGGTGCCTTCGGTGATGATTTTGGTGTCCATATTGCCGCCGTGTGCATCGGGCGTACCGCAGCTGATGGCGCCTTCGGCGGGTGCGGTGCCGATCACGCCGATCATTGGGTTGAGCGGCAGGCGCACTTTACCGAACAAGACAACATGGTTGTCTTCCACCGGCACGATGTCGATGCGCCCGCGTTCCAGCCGGTTGCCGGCCACGCCTGCGCCGGGCAGGGTGGCGAGCACGGCCTGTTTGTCCAATTCAATGCGGCGGATGTGCACACGCAGGGTGTCGCCCGGCTCGGCGCCTTCCACAAACAGGGGGCCGGTGGCGGGATTGATGCGGTTCCAGTCGAGATTGTCGAAGGTGTCGGCGGGGGTTTGGATTTGGTCGGTGAAGCAGTCGCAGGTTTCAAAACGCACGCGGCTGCCGGATGCGGCGCGCAGCACGGGGGCGTTGCCGGGCGACATGGCGAATACGGTTTGGCTGGCGGGAATGGTGGGGAGTGTGGTCATGGCAGGTATCCTTGAGGTTGGGGAATGGGTTGGTTGTAAGGCTACCTGAAAATTGGTTTGGTCTCTACATTTTCAGGTATAGTGAATTAAATTTAAACCAGTACAGCGTTG
>CAUPYH010000105.1:0-5369 GCA_963515595.1 uncultured Eikenella sp.
TAGCCGCCGGTGGGGTTGGGCGTGGTCGGTACATATACGGCGATATATTCGTTGTCTTCCGGTAGGGCTTCGCGCAAGGCTTGCGGCACGTCGCCGGACACAAAAGCAATCGTCCAAATATTGGGCTGTGGGAATGGCACGAGCACGGGGGTTTTGAACGAGCGGCTGTTGTCGGAGAGCAGGCTCTCGGACACTTTTTTCACGCTGGAGTAGATGGATTTCACCACGGGAATACGCCCCAAGAGCGAATCCCAGCCTTCAATCACTTTGCGCCCGAGTACGTTGGCGCCGAGCACGCCGGTTACGAACAGCACAACGATGGCCAGGATGAAGCCGAGGCCGGGGATGTTGAAGCCGAGGTAGCTCTCCGGCTGCCATTGGGTGGGCAGCAGGTTGAAGAGGTGGTCGGTGGTGGAAACGATGTAGGTTACCACCCACAGGGTGATGGTGATGGGCAGCCAGACTAGGAGGCCGGTAATCAGGTAGCGCTTGATGGCTTTGCCGATGCCGCTGCTTTCTGACGGTGTTTGCTCGCTCATGTCTATCCCGTAGGAATGACTTAGTAAAAGTGGCGCATTATACGCGTTTGCGGTGGAATAAACGAGGGCTTTGCGGGAAGGGGTTGAACTTATTGACGGGATAGGGGCTGGTTTGATGCCATGGCATGATTGGGTTTTACAGTGGAACAGAAAGGCTACCTGAAAGCCATTTCCGCGAAGCCAACGCCTGGTTTGCAAGAAACCTTAGATTCGACAACGGTCTATGCGTGTTGAATCGGAATCGGAAAATGGGCGTTGTCGAAAGAGGTGTTGGCTTCGCGGAAATGGCTTTTAGGTAGCCTATTGTTTAGTTGAAATCCAGCTTAACGCTGCCGAGCCTTGAAGCGGGGATTGCTTTTGCAGATTACGTACACTTTGCCCCGACGGCGTACCACTTGACAGTCGCGATGGCGGGTTTTGGCGGTTTTGAGGGAGGAGAGGACTTGCATTTCAATTATCCTTTTTCAGGGCAGACATCATGCTGCCGTAGCGTTGGTTGAATGCGCTGGCACGACCTTGTTTGCTGTGCTCGCGTTGCTGGCCGGTATAAACGGGATGGGAGGCGGCAGAGGTATCGAGCATAAATACGGGGTATTCTTTGCCGTCTTTCCATTGCATGGTGTTGTTGGTGGGGGCACAGGAGCGGATAAGCCAGCCTTCGTTGGCACTGCTGTCGAAGAACAGAACAGTGCGGTAGTTTTCGGGGTGGATATTTGGTTTCATAAACAACCTTTCAAATGTTATACCATAACATTTAATCATAAGCCGGATGGTTTGGCAAGACAAGAATTGTTCTTGATTAGGTTATTTTGAGTAGTGACGGATAAGAAACAGGCTACCTGAAAGTTTAGCTTCGCAGAAACTTCGCTGCGCTGCGTTTTCAGGTAGCCTGTTTGCCGATAGTTGGCGCTTATAGTTCGGTAGTAACTACAGCCTTGGTTTGATCGGCCTTGTCTTGGTGGGTGAACGGGCCCATGCGGACGAGGAAGCCGCCGTTGCGCTGCGGCACCATGAATACCTGTTGGCTGGTATTGTTGGCGTGGCGCAGGCGGGTGGTGGTTTGCACTACGTAGTCGTGGGCGGCTTTGCGCTGGTTGAAGTGGCGCAAATCCACATAAATATTGCCGGATGGTTTGGCAGCGGGCTGTTGGGTTTCGGCCTCGGCGCGTGCCTGGCTGGGCAGGATTTGTTCGATGCGCACGTTGGCGGTGCCGGCATTGATGAAGCCGAGCTGGCGGGCGGCAGATTGGGATACGTCGATTACGCGGCTGCTGTGGAAGGGACCACGGTCGTTAATGCGCACCACCACGCTTTTGCCGTTGGAAAGGTTGGTTACGCGGGCATAGCTGGGGATGGGCAGGGTTTTGTGGGCGGCGGTCATGAGGTTCATGTCGTAGCGCTCGCCGGAAGCGGTGAGGCGGCCGTGGAATTGGCGGCCATACCAGGATGCGCGGCCGGTTTGAGTGAATTGGCGCACATTGGTCATCGGGGTGTAGCGCACACCGCGCACTTGGTAGCTGCGGTTGGCGGATTGGTGAAGCCGTTCGGGTTTGGCGACGGCGTTTAAATGAATGCTGCCGCGGCTGTGGTATTGCTGCCGGGCGGCGGGCTTGGCCGTTGCGGCTTTGGGTTCGGCAGCGGCAGTGTTAATTAGGGCGGTACACAGACCGATAGCGGCAGTGATGCCGATAAAGAAGGCATTTTTCAATTTAGCCAAAATAGACTCCGTTTCTTGAGTGGATGGGGTTGTTGGCGGTTAGATACCGCCTTGGTAGTCGTTTTGCCGCCATGCTTCATACAGCATTACGGCCGCCGTGTTGGAAAGGTTCATGCTGCGGCTGCCGGGTAGCATAGGCAGGCGCAATTTTTGGTTTTCAGGTAGCCTTTCGAGGATTTCTGCCGGCAAACCGCGGGTTTCGGGGCCGAATAAGAAAACATCGCCCGGTTGGAACTCGGCTTGGTCGGGGCGGGTATGGCCTTTGGTGGTGAGCGCGAAAATGCGGCGTCCTTCCAAGGCGGCAAGGCAATCTTCAAAGGTTTCGTGCAGGCTGATGTGGGCAAATTCGTGATAATCGAGCCCGGCGCGCTTCATTTTGGCCGAATCCAACGGGAAACCCAGCGGCTTCACCAAATGCAAATCAGCGCCGCTGTTAGCGCACAGACGGATGATGTTGCCGGTGTTGGGCGGGATTTCGGGTTGGTATAAAACAATGCTGAACATGAAGCGATATGCAGCGAAATTCAAACAAATAAGGCTGATTTGCAACAAACCAGCCGTTAGGACGATGCGCGGCATAATGCCGCAGCAGGGTAACTACGTCAATTATCTTTTCATTCGGCGCGGGCGAGCACCCAGCCGTAAACCGCTGCAGCCCCCGCCCGCTGTAAAGTTCGGGCAAGTTCGCCGATTGTTGCACCGCTGGTAACAACGTCGTCGATTAACAGCACATGACGGTTCTTTACATCCGCCGCTGAGGCTACCTGAAAAATACCGTGCACGTTTTTGGCACGCTCATTTCGGGGCAGGGTGCTTTGTGCCGGTCGGTGGGAGCGGGTTACCGCAAACGGCGGCAACAGCGGCAGATTCAGGTGCTTAGCTATAGTCTCGGCCAGCAGCAGGCTTTGGTTGAAACCGCGCTTGTGCAGCCGCTGCACACTCAATGGCACAGCCATCACTAAATCCGGCGGAGTCGGCCACACGGGCGGCTCGGCCAGCATCAGCTCGGCTAAGGCGGCATATAAATCGTTGCGGCCGAGGAATTTATAGGCATACAGCAGGTTGCTCAGTGGCGGCCGGTAGGCGAAGGCGGCGTTGAGCTGGGTTTGCGGTGGTGGTTTGCGCTGGCAATGGCCGCATGGTAGGCCGGAAGCAGAAATACCGGCACACAATGGGCAGCGGCGGCGCGCATCCAGCCGCAGGCAGTGCAAATCCGCCGTGCAGCCGCCGCACAATGCCTGGCTGCCGGATAATTCATGGCATAATATGCAGCGTTTGCTCCGGCTGGAGGCTAGCTGAAATAGCCGCCACTGCCCGGCTAACCAAGTTGAAAGCGCCATATGTCTGATTCCGTAAATGTTTTGCTGTTGCACGGTTGGGCGGCCAACCACCATATTTTCGACCTGCTGGCTGCAAGCTTGCCCGAATGCCGCGTTGCCGCGCCCGATTTGCCCGGCCACGGCGCGGCCGGGTTTGACAGCACGTTCGACGTGGCCGCCGTGGCCGACTCGCTGGCGGCTCAATTAAATGAGCCCGCACACCTGCTTGGCTGGTCGCTCGGCGGGTTGGTGGCGCTGCATATGGCTGCGCGCCATCCCGAAAAAGTACGCAGCCTGTGCCTGACCGCCAGTTTTGCCCGCCTTACTGCCGCGCCGGATTATCCCGAAGGTTTGGCCAAACCCGCGCTGGGCAAGATGATACCGCTGTTTGCCCAAGATTTTACTAAATATATGCGCCAGTTTTTGCAGCTGCAATTTTTGCATATTTCGGAACGCGCCCACCTTGCCGATGAAGTGCTGCCGGAGATCATCCGCTACGGCGTGCCACCTGGTCTGCAAGCGGCGCTAGATGCCGTAGTACGCACCGATGCCCGCGCATTGTTGCCGCAGGTGCAGTGCCCCGTGTTGCTCGTGTTCGGCGTCAAAGACGGCATCACCCCGCCACGCATGGGCGAGTATCTACACCGCCAGCTGCCAAATAGCCGCCTGCTGCTGATTGAAAAGGCGGCGCATATTCCGTTTTTAAGCCATGCCGATGAATTTTCTGCTGCGTATCGAGCCTTTATCGGGCTACCTGAAAAAACATAACAGGCTGAAAAACATCAAAAAATTATTTTAACTTCATTGAAACAGATGTTTTCAGGTAGCCTCAGGCAGGCTGCCCGAAATCTGACACACACCACAGGCTACCTGAAAAATGACTACCGACCGCTGGCTGATCCACCGCCGCCTTGCCGAAGACACCGACCAACGCCTGCCGCTCATTGCCACCGCACCGCAGCATATTTTACTGTTCGGCGCCGACGGCGATTGCAGCCGTCGTCTGCTGGCTGCGCGTTATCCGCAAGCCGCGTTCAGCGAATACGACAGCCGTGCCGACTATCTGCGCGAAGCCGCCGCCGCTCGCCAAACCGGCTTTTTGCAACGCCTTGTCAGAAAAGGAAAAACCGTGCCACAACACTATCAAACACCCACAACCCCGCTGCCTGAGGCGCAGGCTGATTGGCTGTGGTGCAACCTTGGCCTGGTTCCCTCGGCCGCCCGGCCCGTGCCGGTGATCGAAAACTGGGCGCGCGCGCTGAAAACCGACGGCCTGCTGTTCCTCACCCACTTCGGCCTCGACACGCTGGCCGAAATCACAGGCTACCTGAAAACGCGCAATATCGCCGTGGAAAGCCCGTTTGCCGATATGCACGACCTCGGCGATATGCTGTTCCACCACGGTTTCTACGATCCGGTGATGGACACCGCCAAGCTGGAGCTGTCCTACACCCGCGCCGAAACCTTCTGGCAAGATATGGACACGCTCGGCATCTGGTTGGCCTTGCAGTTTGCCGACGAAGCCGCTGCCCGCGCTGCCGTGAACGAAGGCTTTGCACAAGGACTGCTGCACACGGTGACGCTGGAAACCGTGTACGGCCACGCGGTAAAAAAACTGCAACTGCCGGAGAATGAAAATGTGGTGCAGTTTTATCCGAGGCGGAGATAGCTTGGTTTGTTGCTTGGATAAAGGCTACCTGAAAATGGTTTTTCAGGTAGCCTTTATTATGACTGGAGAGCTAAGGTGTAGAAACCAGTATCGTTGTTTACAGTATTTCCAGGAGAATACTGAAA
>CAUPYH010000106.1:0-5151 GCA_963515595.1 uncultured Eikenella sp.
ATTAACAAAAATCAGGACAAGGCGGCGAGCCGCAGACAGTACAAATAGTACGGCAAGGCGAGCCAACGCTGTACTGGTTTTTGTTAATTCACTATAAAACAGCCGATATTGTGCCATGTAACGCGCTTCTTGCGAACCGGTTTCGGCACTCACGCCTCCTTGCCGAACCACGCACCCTGCTGTTGGAGCAGGCGCTGGCCGATGGGCTCGGCAAGTGTTTGTGCGGTCAGGCGGTTTAATTCAGCCTGGAAATCGTCAAAAGCCAGCAGCTCCGAACCAAAACGCGCCAAATGCGGCGTGTCTTGCTGGCAGTCGATTAAGGCGATGCCGCAGCGCTGCAAAAACGGTACGGCGTGGGCAAAGGCGATTTTCGAGGCATCGTTCTGCCAGGCAAACATCGATTCGCCGAAAAACACCCGCCCGATCTGCACGCCATAAAGCCCGCCGGCCAAAAGCAGATGATCGTTTTCATCGGGATACCAGCATTCAAACGAATGCGCACGGCCGACGCGGTGCAGCTCGTTGTAGGCTACCTGAAAAGCCGGTGCGATCCAGCTGCCGCCCTGATGCGGTCTGGGCGTGGCGGCGCAGGCGGAAATCACGGCGGGGAAGTTTTGGTTGACCGTTACCGCGTAATGTCGGTTGCGCATGGTCTTGGCCAGCGAGCGGCCGATGTGCAGCCGCTGAGGGGGCAGCACCGTACGCGGGGCGGTGGCAAACCAAAAAAACAGGCCATCCTCCTCAAACCACGGGAAGATGCCCTGTTGATAAGCTGCCAAAAGCCGCTGCGCCGTTAAATCCCGGCTCACTGCCACCAAACCGTCGTGTTCGGCAATGGCTAAGCGCGGGTCGGGAAACTGCAAACAGCCTTCCGGCAGCAAAGGAATATTGTAAGCCATAAAGGCTACCTTTCAGAGCCGTGAGGCTACCTGAAAATGCTGCCTGCTTATAAATGGTGTTTCTGCTGACAATCGCCGCACACGCCATACAGATACAGCGCATGATCTACGATGCGGTAGCCGTTTTCTTCGGCAATTTTGCCTTGCAGGCTTTCGATGGTGGGGTTGTGAAACTCGGTCACTTTGCCGCATTTCACGCACACGATGTGGTCGTGGTGGTCGCCCTTGTTCAGCTCGTACACCGCCTTACCGCTCTCGAAATGGTGGCGCAACAAAATATCGGCCTGTTCGAACTGGGTTAGAACGCGGTAAATGGTGGCCACGCCGATTTCAACGCCCTCTTCCAGGAGGATGCGGTATACGTCTTCCGCGCTCAGGTGCTCTTCGGCGTGGGTTTCAAACAAATCCAAAATCTTCAGGCGCGGGCCGGTTACTTTCAGGCCGCTGCCTTTGAGTTGTGCAATATTGTTTTCCATGATGTATGATGTTCTGTCGCTCAAATTTGTCAGCAACCGTTATAATACGCATTTTTAAGGCACTTGCCCACCTTTAAATTACTCAGCCGGGGCGGTGCGCGATTTATCTTGAAAGGCATGTTTGTGAATAAATCCGTTTATTTGGCCTTGGCCGCCTGCATCGGTTTGGCCGCGTGCAGCACCGAACGCCTCGCCCGCTTCCCCTCCTACAAGCTCACTATCGTGCAGGGCAACGAACTCGACTTGCAGGCCGTAGCCTCGTTACACCAAGGCTTGAGCAAAGAGCAGGTGCAGCACATTCTGGGCACACCTCTGCTGCGCGACCCGCTGCACGGCAACCGCTGGGACTACGTTTTCGAAGTGAGCCGCGGCGGCAAAGTGCGCGAACGCAAAAACCTCACCCTGTATTTCGATGCGAACGACTCCCTGGTTAAAGCCGAAGGCGATGTGTTGGACGAATTGCGCAAGCAGCAACAGCAACAAGCCGCGCCTGCCGGCCAAACCGCACAATAATCCCACTTGAGGAATATTATGTCTGCCACCATTAGAGTTGCCCTGGCCGGGGTAAACGGCCGCATGGGTAAAGTGCTGGTTGAAGCCGTGGCGGCCAATCCGCACACCGTGCTCACCGGCGCGCTGGAGCATGCAGGCTCCGAAGCTTTGGGTTTGGATGCCGGCCATGCTTCCGGCTTGAAAACGGGCGTAGCCATCTGCAGCGACGTCGATGCCGTGCTCGCCAACTGCGACGTGCTCATCGATTTCACTCGCCCCAATGTTTCAGGTAGCCTTTTGCCCCGCTGTGCCGAACGCGGCATCAAAATGGTTATCGGCACCACCGGTTTCGACGAAGTGGGCAAAGCCGCTATTGCCGCCGCCGCCAAACACACCGGCATCGTGTTTGCCGCCAACTTCAGCATCGGCGTAAACCTCACCTTCCATATCCTCGACACCGTAACCCGCGTGCTGAACGAAGGCTACGATATCGAAATCATCGAAGCGCACCACCGCCACAAAGTGGACGCCCCCAGCGGCACCGCTCTGCGCATGGGCGAAGTGATTGCCCACGCCCTTGGCCGCAACCTGGCCGACTGCGCCGTATATGGCCGCGAAGGCCACACCGGCGCGCGCAGCCCGCAAACCATCGGCTTTGCCACCGTGCGCGGCGGCGACATCGTGGGTGAACATACCGCCCTGTTTGCCGGCGAAGGCGAGCGCGTGGAAATCACCCACAAAGCCTCCAGCCGCATGACCTTCGCCGCCGGCGCCGTACGTGCTGCCGTGTGGCTGCAACAGCAACGCACCGGCCTATACGATATGCAAGACGTATTGGGCTTAAACAACCGTTAAACCCCCCACTCACACCACCCGAAAAGGAAAGCACATGACCCGTAAGGTAAATTGCATCAAGCTAGGCAAAGAAGCGCCCGGCCTCAAATTCCCGCCCCTGCCCAACGATTTGGGCAAGCGCATTTTTGAAAACGTATCGCAGGAAGCATGGGATGCTTGGACGCGCCACCAAACCATGCTCATCAACGAAAACCGCCTCAGCCTGGCCGACCCTCGCGCCCGCCAGTATCTGTCGCAACAGATGGAAAACTACTTCTTCGGCGACGGCGAGGCTGATGTAGTGCAAGGCTACGTTCCGCCTGCCAAATAAACCCGCAGCTGTCTACACAGCATTGAGGCTACCTGAAAATTCCCCCAGCCCATTTTCAGGTAGCCTTTCCTACCGAAACCCCGGCCCGCCATGATTCCCAGCGAATTCATCGACGAGCTGCTGGCCAAAACCGATATTGTCGACATCATCGACGAGAGCGTGCCGCTGAAGAAAGGCGGCGCCAACTACATGGCCTGCTGCCCGTTCCACAAAGAAAAAACCCCGTCGTTCTCCGTCAGCCCGAGCAAACAGTTCTATCACTGTTTCGGCTGCGGCGCACACGGCACGGCCATCGGTTTCGTCATGGAATACCAAGGGCTGGGCTTCACCGAAGCCGTACAGTATCTGGCCGACCGCGCCGGCATGGTGGTGCCGCAGCAAAAAGGCCGGCAGGAAAGCCCCGAAGCGCGCGCGCGCCGCAAACAACGCCAGCAAACCCTGGAAGAAACCACTGCCCAAGCCGCTGCCTTCTACACCCGCGAGCTGGCCGCCAACGAAGCAGCCCAAGGCTACCTGAAAAAACGCGGCCTTTCCGACGAAGTCGCCGCCCACTACGGCCTGGGCTACGCGCCCGACAGCTGGCGGCCGCTGGCGCAAAGTTTCGCCCCCTACCCTTCCGAAGCGCTGGTAAACAGCGGCATGGTGATTGAAAAAGACGGCAGCCACTACGACCGCTTCCGCCACCGCATCATGTTCCCCATCCGCAACAGCAGCGGGCAGGTTATCGGCTTCGGCGGCCGCGTGTTGGACGACTCTAAACCCAAATACCTCAACTCGCCCGACACCCCGCTGTTCGATAAAGGCAAAAACCTCTACGGCCTCTACGAAGCACGTGCTGCCGTAAAAGAAGCCGGCCGCATCCTGGTGGTGGAAGGCTATATGGACGTGGTTGCGCTGGCGCAGTTCGGCATCGGCTACTGCGTGGCCGCACTGGGCACCGCCACCACCGCCGAGCACGTTAAAATCCTGATGCGCCAAACCGACAGCATCTATTTCTGTTTCGACGGCGACGCGGCCGGCCGCAAAGCCGCCTGGCGTGCATTGGAAAACGCCCTGCCCCAACTGAAAGACGGCAAGTCGCTGCACTTCCTCTTTCTGCCCGAAGGCCACGACCCCGACAGCTATGTGCGTGAACACGGCCGCGAACGTTTTGAAGATATGCTGCTGCACCAAAGCAAGCCGCTTTCCGCTTATTTTTGGGACGCGCTCACCGCCAAACTCGATTTGCGCAGCCAAGAAGGCAAAGCCGAGCTGGTGAAAAACGCCACCCCGCTGCTTACCCAGATTACCGCCCCCGCCCTCGCCTTCCTGCTCAAGCAGGAACTAAGCAACTTAGTGGGCATCGACCCGGCCAATCTGGCGCATCTGATGGGGCAGGAAGCCCCAAAACGCCATGTTGCCCAGCAACGCTACACCCTGCCGCGCCAAACCTTCCGCCAGCCGCAAATGCTGAGCTTGGCGCAACAACAAATCCGCCGCCTATTGATAAATCCGCAATGGGCTACATATATCGACCTGCCCGACCATCTGGAACTGGATGCCGACCTTGCCTGCCTGAGCGTCATGGCCGCCCATGTGCGCCGCAGCCGCTCACCGCTATCCAGCGCCGGATTGATGGAAGCCATGCGCAACACCCCCTATTACGGCAATATCAGCCGCATCATGCAGTCCGGCACGGACAGCGCCCACTTTGAGGGGGATGGCGAATCCGACGCACTGAATTTCCAATCGGGTATGCAAAAATTGATGAACGCCTTGAAAACCCAGCAAGTTGAAGCGTTGAAACGCAAACGCATCGAACACGGCTTGAGCGATGACGAAACCAAACTGCTGCTGGAGCTTTTAAGGCATCCTCCCGCCAACGGCACCACCTAGGGCAATGCCGATTACACCGACCGACCTGTGAACAACGAGAGAAACATGTCCGAACAGAACAATCCCGCCACCGAAGAACAAGACGAAAGCAACCGCCCGCTCACCCCGGAGGAGCAAAGGGCACGGCTCAGACAGCTGATTCTGCAAGGTAAAGAACGCGGCTACATCACCTACGCCGAAATCAACGACGCCCTGCCCGACGATATGTCGGATGCCGAGCAGATCGACAACATCGTCAATATGA
>CAUPYH010000107.1:0-5144 GCA_963515595.1 uncultured Eikenella sp.
GACTGCCCATCGGCGTGCAGTTCATCGGCAACCACTTCTCCGAAGCCAAAATCCTCGGTGCAGCGCATCAAGTGCAGTTGGCGAGCGATTGGCACACGAAAGTGCCGGCGTGAGGTTTTCAGGTAGCCTTTGAGGCCTTCTGAAAGGCTACCTGAAATTTGTGAAGTCCATAGTACTCTTTGTTTTGAATAACCTTTTTCAGGTAGCCTTAAGTAATGTCCCAATTAAAAATTCCAAAAAACTACGCCAAACTACTCAAAAAATATGAATATCTGGATGGTAAACTCAAACAGGAACAAGACCAATTTGGCTACGAGCTGCTTACCGAACCCCATATTTTTTACAACTCAGACGAAATCCTAAAATATAGCCGCGAGCTACCCAAGGATTTCCCCACAGAGGAAGCTGAAGAATATGCCGACTACCAAAAGCAAAACGAATACGATTTAGGCTATATCACTAATTTCTCGCAAATCCTCTTATTCGGTGTTGATGGAAGCGATTGCCCGTTTTGTATGGATTTCACAGAAAACAAAGAAACGCCTCGTGTGATTTATTGGGATGACGGCGAGCTGACATGGCGTGTCATCGCCGATTCGTTGGAAAATTTCTTTGACTTATTTGAATGGGAATAGCTTGTAAATTAGGCAGTTGTAACCCATACCGCTTCCCTACTCATGAGGCTGCCTGAAATATTTAAAACGGAAAACAAAGATTAAAGATTAAGGAGAAAAACATCAATGCCGCAGTTTATCCCTGAACTGAGCGAGCACATCCGCAAAGCCATGACCGCAGGCGAGCGTAAAACTGCCGATTTCCTGCACGAATATTTGGCCGAAGACTGCATCGTTTGGTACAACATGCCGATGGGTAAGAAACGGCTGTATGCCGATTTCCTCGTACTGTTTCCAAACAGGGGGCTGCTGTGCTTGGAAGTAAAGGATTGGGCGGGCAACAGCTTTAGACGCATGACCCAGACCGAATGCGAAATGGTGTTCGAGCACACCGCGAAAACAGTCAAGCACCCACTGGAGCAGGCGCGCGGCTATATGTTCCAAATCATCGACTTGTTATCAAAAGAAACCCGCTTGCAGCACACCGAGGGCGAATACAAAGGCAGGCTGCGCATCCCCTACGCGCACGGCGTAGTTTTTACCCGTTTCAACCGCAGCGACATCGCCAAAATTACCGACATCGCCAAATTCGACCATCTGATGCCGCACACGCAAACGCTGTATAAAGACGATTTGAAAAGCGGGCAGGGCAACGCGCACATCGCCGACAGGCTGGCCGCCATGTTTCCCTACCGTATCGAATGCAGCCTGAGCCGCAACGAAACCGACCTCATCCGCTGGCATTTGTTTCCCGAAGTGCGCATCAACCCGCCCGAGCAGCAGGAACTCTTCTCTGCCGACCAGGCTGACGGCAAAACGGAACAGCAGCCTGAACACCGGTCTGCCGACTCTGTGCCGCACCCCATCGCCGCGCCCGACATCATCAACATTATGGACATCCAACAGGAACAGCTTGCCCGCAGCATCGGCGGCGGCCACCGCGTCATCCACGGCGTGGCAGGCAGCGGCAAAACCCTGATTTTGCTGATGCGCTGCCAATACCTGGCCGAGCAGTCCGACAAACCCGTTTTGGTGCTGTGCTACAACCGCGTATTGGCCGATAAATTACGTACCGCCGTGGCCGACAAAGGCTTGGCGGAAAAAGTGGAAGTGTGCAGCTTCCACCAATGGTGCGGCAAACTGCAAAAGGCATACGGGCTGGATACGCCCGACCGCTACCGCCACTTGCCCGGTTACGAACACGCCCCGCTGACCGTGCTGCAAGCCATGCACGACGGCACACTGCCCGGCGGCCGCTACGGCGCGGTGTTGATCGACGAAGGGCACGACTTCGAAGCCGACTGGCTGCGCCTAAGCGTGCATATGCTTGATGCCGACAACGGCCATTTGCTGCTGCTCTACGACGATGCCCAGGCCATCTACAAAAAAAGCGGCGCAGGCTTGGGCTTCACCCTATCCAGCGTCGGCATCAAAGCCCAAGGCCGCACTACCATCCTGCGCCTGAACTACCGCAACACCAAAGAAATTATCGGCTTCGCCTACCTGTTTGCCCAAAACAAAATGCAGCCGCACGAAAGCGGCGAAGACGGCGTACCGCTGGTCGAGCCCGAAGCCGCAGGCGTAAACGGCATTTCGCCCTACATCAAAGAATGCCCCGACTGGCAGGGCGAGCTTGACTACCTTGCCCGCTGCCTCGACAAATGGCTCAAAGACCGCATTCCGCCGCAAGACATCGCCGTCATCTGCTACAACAAAGAACAATGCAACGACGTTGCCAAACTGTTGAAACAAAAAGGCATCCGCCACTCCCTGCATTACGGCGGCAGCAAAAAGGCCTACAATCTGCACGACAACGCTGTTGCCGTCTTTACTATGCACAGCAGCAAAGGTCTCGAATTCCAGCGCGTGATGCTGATGGGCATCTGTACCTTGAAGCATAAAGATACCAACCAGGAAGCCGACAACACGCGCCTGCTCTACGTTGCCATGACCCGCGCCCAAAGCTACCTGATGATTACCCTTTCCGGCAGCGGCCTCTACCAAAGCCGCCTGCTCGACAGTTATCGGCAGTTCAAGCAGTTAAACGGCAACAATGCAGATTAAGGCTACCTGAAACCATGACCACCACCGACTTCATCCAAATCATCGGCACCGCCGCCTTCGCCGTGTCCGGCTACCTCGTCGGCTACAGCAAGCGGCTCGACGTGCTCGGCGTGGTTATCACCGCCCTGCTTACTGCCGTGGGCGGCGGCATGATGCGCGATGCGCTGGTGGGGCATGTGCCTCAGGTGTTCCGGCATACCGACGCGCTCATTGTGGTATTTGCCACCCTCGCTATCGCCTGGCTGCTGCGCGTGCAACGCTATCGCCGCACCCACCTTGCCGCCGCCTTCCTGATTGCCGACGCCATCGGCCTGGCCGCCTTCAGCATTACCGGTGCGCAAATCGGCATCGGCCTGCAGCTCAACCTGTTCGGCGTAATCGTGCTCGCCTTCGTCACCGCCGTGGGCGGCGGCATCGCCCGCGATATTTTGGTAAACGACATGCCCATCATATTGCGTGCCGACCTCTACGGCAGCGTTGCCATCTTCATCGGCGGGCTGATGTATTTCCTCGCGCGGCTCGGCTGGATAAACGCCTTCACCCTGCACCTGCTGTTCGCCGCCGGCCTCGTCCTACGGCTGGCCGCCTACCGCTTCCATTGGCAGCTGCCCGGCTTCCAGCCGCGCAAAAAATAGCAGGAGAACAAGGAAAATCAAAATGTACCCCTGTCGGAAAATATGGCGCGGCTTCACGCTGACCGCACTCGCCATGCCGATTGTCCTGTTTGCATTTTTGCTGTTGGTCGAACTGTTTGACCGCGACTCGTTTGACGGCATGGCAGACCTGCTCAACACGGGCTTGGCGTTGATACTGGTATTCGCGCCGCCCATTGTGCTGCTTGCCGCATGGTGTTGCCGAACCCGATGCGCGCGCTGGCAAAAACGCTTTGCCGCCGCCGCGTTTTTCATCAGCCTGCCGTATTCCGTTGCGCTGTTTTTCATCTTGAACTCGAGCCTGTTCAATCCGGAATATTACCGCCCCATAAGCTTTGCGCTTTGGATACGGGGGGACGGATGGCTGTTCCATCTGATATACGCCATATTCATGACGGTGTACGCCGTGCTAATACCGCAATGGCTGCTGCCCGATTCACAGCCGCACAAAAAATAGCGGCAAAAGGCCGTCTGAAAGCTACAATACGGTTTTTCAGGTAGCCTCTAGCCAAACCGATTAACCCTTCTTCAATAGAAAGACCCCTTATGACCTGGGAAACCGTAATCGGACTGGAAATCCACGTCCAACTCAACACAAAATCCAAAATCTTCAGCGGCGCATCAACCGCATTCGGTGCGGAACCCAATGCGCACGCCAGCGTGGTGGAATGCGCGTTGCCGGGCGTGCTGCCGGTAATGAACCGCGAAGTCGTTGAAAAAGCCATCAAATTAGGCTTGGCTTTGGATGCGAAAATCAATCAGAAAAACGTGTTCGACCGCAAAAACTACTTCTACCCCGACTTGCCCAAAGGCTATCAAATCAGCCAGTTGGATTTACCGATTGTCGAACACGGCAAATTGGAAATCGTGGTCGGCGACGATGTGAAAACCATCAACGTCACCCGCGCGCACATGGAAGAAGACGCGGGCAAATCCGTGCATGAGGGCTTGAACGGTGCAACCGGTATCGACCTGAACCGTGCCGGCACGCCGCTATTGGAAGTAGTATCCGAACCTGAAATGCGCTCCGCCGCCGAAGCCGTTGCCTACGCCAAAGCCTTGCACAGCTTGGTAACATGGCTGGACATCTGCGACGGCAATATGGCGGAAGGTTCGTTCCGCGTCGATGCCAACGTATCTGTGCGTCCGAAAGGTCAAGCGGAATTCGGCACGCGTCGCGAGATTAAAAACCTCAATTCCTTCCGCTTCTTGGAACAGGCGATTAATTACGAAGTGGAAGCGCAAATCGAGATTTTGGAAGACGGCGGCAAAGTACAGCAGGCAACCATGCTGTTCGACCCTGAAAAAGGCGAAACCCGCGTGATGCGTTTGAAAGAAGACGCGCATGACTACCGCTACTTCCCCGACCCCGATTTGCTGCCCATCATCATTTCAGACGACCGGTTGCAAAAAGCCAAAGCAGAAATGCCCGAGCTGCCGAAAGAAATGGCGGTACGTTTCGTGGCGGATTACGGCGTGTCCGACTACGACGCGCGCCTGCTCACCGCCAGCCGCGTGCAGGCTGCCTATTTTGAAGAAGCCGCCAAAGAGAGCGGACAAGGCAAGCTGACTGCCAACTGGATGAACGGCGAACTCGCCGCCACGCTGAACAAAGAAGGCATGGAACTTGCCGACAGCCCGATTACCGCCCCACGCCTCGCCGCGTTGGTAGGCAAAATCGCCGACGGCACATTAAGCAGCAAGTTGGCGAAAAAAGCCTTTGAAGCCATGTGGGCGGAACCCGAAGCCACTATTGCTGAAATCATCGAAAAACACGGCTTGCAGCAGATGACCGATACCGGCGCGATTGAAG
>CAUPYH010000108.1:0-5076 GCA_963515595.1 uncultured Eikenella sp.
TGGAAGAAATCATGGTGGTGGCGCACCACGACTGCGGCATGTGCGGCTTTTCCCCTGAACGCCTGCTGAACAAAGCCCGGGCTGCCGGCATCCCAGAAGCCAATATCAACACCTTGCGCCATGCCGGTATTGACTTGGACGGCTGGCTCACCGGCTTCGATAATGCCGATGACAGTGTGCGCCATACCGTGAATCTCATCAAACAACACCCGCTGATGCCCGCACACATTGCCGTACATGGTTTGGTGATCCATCCCACCACCGGCAAGCTCACCGTGGTGGTGGACGGCAATAAAAAAACTGCTGAGTAAACCTGGCTGCAGCTAATAGCTTGCGCCTTGCATCCAGCGCTTCAGTTTTCAGGTAGCCTTACGATCAATAGGCTACCTGAAAACCTTTGGCATAAACATTTATACTAAACAGCTGGGTAGGTGGCTCAACCATCTCGCCATTTCAATTTTCAGGTAGCCTTCCCACCGCTGATACAGGATTCCCATGCCCACCCAATTCGACTCCCAACCCGTACTGACCACTGCGCTGGCTCACCGCTCTATCCGCAAATTCACTGCCGAGCCCGTTGCGCCGGAGCAGCTCGCCGCCGTGCTCGAGGCCGGCCGCGCCGCTTCTTCGTCCAGCTTCATGCAGTGCATCCATATCATCCGCGTTACCGACCCTGCCGTGCGCGAGCGGCTGTATCAAATTGCCGCCCAACAGGAATATGTCCGCCTCGCGCCGGAATTCCTCGTGTTCTGCATTGACTACACCAAACACCGCCACCTCGTGCCCGATGTCCAAACCGGCTATACCGAAGCGCTGCTGCTGGGCGCTGTGGACGCCGGCATCACCGCGCAAAATGTGTTGTTGGCTGCCGAATCGCTCGGCCTGGGCGGCGTGTATATCGGCTCCCTGCGAAACGATATCGCTGCTGCCGCCGAAGCCCTCGGCCTGCCCGATACTGCTGTGCCGTTGTTCGGCCTCTGCCTCGGGCACCCCGCACAAAACCCGCTGTACCGCCCGCGCCTGCCGCTTAACGCCATTGTGAGCGAAAACCGTTACCGCGAATGCGGCAGCGATACCCTCGATGCCTACAACCGCGAACTGGCCGCCTACTATCAGGCGCGCAGCGGGCTGGATTTGGATTGGCGCGGCCAAATCGCCCGCACCCTGGCCCAACCCCTGCGCCCGCACATCCTGCCTTTCCTGCAGGCGCGCGGCTTTGCCAAGAAATGAGGAAAGGCTACCTGAAAACGCAAATGTGCAGGTTTGCTCCTAGCTGGCGGCAAGTTGCAGACAATGTGGGGGAAGGGTAGGGTGAGCTTAGGCCGCATAAAGCGAAGGGTTGTCGAGTGAATGGAAACAAGCCAAGGCGTTGGTTCGTTTGGTTATCAGTATTACCGACTGCGCCTTGTTCCGTGCTCGTTTTCATCCGCGATATAGTGAATTAACAAAAACCAGTACAGCGTTGGCTCGCCTTGCCGTACTATTTGTACTGTCTGCGGCTCGTCGCCTTGTCCTGATTTTTGTTAATTCACTATAACGACAGGCTGTGATGCATTTATGCTCTTGCCCTAAAAAAGGCTACCTGAAAATTTCAGGTAGCCTTTTGTTGATGCCTGCGGCGGGGTATTCAGTGGCCGCCCACGGTGTCGGCAGCGCGGTTGAGGCCTTGGGACAGGGATTCCACCATGGCGGGGTAGCCGTCGCCCTGCTGCGGGGTTTGGATGTTGAACGGGGTGGTGCGGCCGTTCGGCCATTGGGCATAGCCGCTTACGAGGGTGTGGCCTTGGAAGCTGCCTTGGAATTGCTCGATGTAAATCTTGAGCACGGGCAGGTCGTTGCCGCGGCCGTAGGGCACGAAGCGGGCGCTGCCGTGGCGGTTGAGGCGGTTGCTGAAAGCGGCGGCAAGGCTTTGATCCAGCGGAGCGGCCCACAGGTGGTGGCGGGCGAAGTTAAGGCGGTGGGCGTCGGTTTGGTAAACGAGGCCGCCTTGGCCGAGCGGCTCGGCCAGGATGATTTGCACGGCAGTTTGGCCGCTGCTTTGGCCGGCAGGCGGCACAAAGGCGCTGTCGGGCAGGCTGAAGTACTGGGCGGCGGGGGTAGAGGCGCAGGCGGCCAGCAGCAGGGCTGTGGCGGCGGCGGACAGTTTGGCAAACAAGGACATCAGCGACTTCCTTTCGGGGTGGGGTCGGTGGCGGAAGAGTTGAAAATCAGGGCGTTGGGCTGCTCTTTGAGGGTGTTGAGCACGGGCGCGGCCTGCTGCAGGGTGCGGTCAATGCTGCGCAGGGTTTTCTGCACGTCGCCATACACGGGCGATTGCGGGGATACGCCCTGCAGGGTGGTGCGCAGTTCGGCCAGGGTGCGGTTGAGTTCGCCGGGCAGCTGCTGGGTTTGCGGCTGGCCGAGCAGGCGGTTGGCTTGGGCAAGCGTGCCTTTCAGCTCGGTTAGGCTGCCGTTGAGTTCGCGTACGGTTTTATCCAGCGGCAGGCGGTTGAATTTGTCGAGCAGGGCGGATACTTGCTGCTGCAAATCGCCCAAGCTGCCGCCGTTGCGGCTAGCGATAACGGTATTGCCCTGATAGCTGGCGGCGGGTTTGAGCACGCTTTGGCCGGGGGCTTCGGAAAGCTCGACAAACAAGGAACCGGTGAGCAGGTTGTTGCTGGACAGGGTGGCGCTGAGGCCTTTGTTGAGGGCGCGGCTGATTTGGTCGGCCCAGGCTTCTTTGCTTTGGCTGTCGGCGTTGATTTCGAGGCGGGAGGGGTCGATGCGGATGCGCACGGGAATCCAGCCGTTGTCGAACAGGTTGAGGCTGTCGTTGCGGCTGAAATAGGGCACGTCGGTTACCGTGCCGATGGGGATGCCTTTGTATTCCACGGGCGCGCCGGCGGCCAGGCCGCGCACGCTTTGTTTGAAGAAGACCACGTAATACAGCGAGCGTGCGTCGGCTTGGTTGTCTACGTCGGCACGGCTGTCGTAGAGGGGGAAGAGGGCGTTGTTGGCCACCTGGCGGCCTTTGTCGCCGCCGGGTGGGTCGTCGAAGGCGATGGCGCCGGAAATCAGGGCGGGCAGGGAAGGGGTGTCCACTTTGAGGCCGCTGCCGCCGAGCTCGATTTTGAGGCCGCTTTGCAGCCAGAAGCGCACGTTGCTGCCGATGAGTTTGTCGTTGGGGCTGCCGATGAAGATTTGGTAGTCGGTGGTTTTGGACGCGGGGTCGAATTTCGCGCTCTCCACGATGCCCACCACGATGTCGCGGTACATCACCGGGCTGCCGCTGCTGAGGATTTTGCCGCTGCCGCCTTTTAAGCGCAGGCGCAGGCCGCCTTGGGAGAAGGCGGAAACGGGCGGCACGTCGGCCACGGTGAATTCGCGCACTTCTTCCGGGCTTTTGCCGGGCATCAGGGCGATATACGAGCCGGACACGAGCGTGCTCAAGCCGGTGATGCCGCTTTGGTCCACGCGCGGTTTTACCATCCAAAATTGGCTGTCTTTGCGAACCATGTCTTTCGCTTCGCCGGTGAGCTGGGCAGTGAGTGCCACGCCTTCCTGGCCGGGGCGCAGGTGGATGGCGGTAACGCGGCCCACGTCTACATCCAACACCTTAATCACGGTGTTGTTCACTTCAATGCCCTCGGCATTGCTCATATACAGCGTGACTTCCGGGCCGGTGTTGCGGATATGGTCAAACAGCAGCCAGCCGCCGGTGAAGAGGGCAATGAGCGGAATCAGCCAAACCATAAAGGAAAAACTGCGGTTGCGGCGGATTTTTGCCTGTGGTTCGCGTGTGGAAGAGTGTTTATTCATTGTGTGATTTTGCGTTTTATGGAAGAGGTTTTCAGGTAGCCTATGCTGCGTTGGGGCTACCTGAAAATGGTTCGGGCAGCCTTAATGGTTTCAGGTAGCCTTTGTGTTGCGCTGGGCAGCTTTGTCCCACATCAGGCGCGGGTCGAAAAAATGCGCCGACAGCATGGTGAGCAGCACCACCAGGCAGAAATACAGCGCCGCCGGCCCGGGTACTACCCGCGCCATGTGCGTGCGGAAAGTGGACATCAGCATGATGATGACGAAAATATCGATCATCGACCAGCGTCCGATGGATTCCGTAATCAAATACAGCTTGGCAAGCTTCTGCGGCGCCATCTTGGTGCCGAACTTCGCCGCATACAGCAGCACGCCCATGGCGATAATCTTCAGCCACGGCACCATAATGCTTGCACTGAAAATAATCATGGCGATGTAGTGGTCGCCGTCGCGCCACATAAACTGGATGCCGCTGAAAATCGTGCTGCGTTCGATAACCGTGGGGTTGGACGACACCATAATCGTCATCAGATTGGCCGGCAGCAGCAAAATCATGGCGGTAATCAGCAGCGCCAAGCTCAAGCTCAGGCTGTTTGGCCGACGCTTATGCAGCCCCGAGCCGCAAATTTCGCATTCGGTTTCGTGTGCCGGCCGTTCAAACAAACACTTGCCGCAAAACACCGAGCCGCCTTCAGGCCGCACCAAATCCTTATCTCCGCGCAGCCGCCGGATTTGGTAATACACCCAATGCTCCGGCACGGAAAGCGCAGTGCGGATAAGCAGCACGGACAGCACAAACATCAAATAAAACGCCGGCCCGAAATGCACTTCTGCCACTTTGCCCAGCTTGATATAGGCCACCAGCGTGGAAATAAAAAACACATCCACCATCATCCAGCCGCGCAGCTGTACCAGCCAGCGCGTGGCGCGCAGCACACCAGGCGGCGGCTTGCCCCACAGCAGTCCGCCATACACATACAAACACAGCAGGCAGAAGAAAAACGGCGCGCCGAAGGTGAGCACAAACATCACCTCGGCTAAAAAGCCGGATTTCTGCAAGATCAGCACCTTCATCATTTCCGGCATGGTAAGCGGCACCTCTAAGCCCAACACCGTAACATGCATATACAACCCGGAAAACACCACCGCCAGCATAATCAGCGAGGCCAAGGCCAGTGCCGGCGGCAGCAGAAACGGGTTGGCTTCCACCCGCGCCAACGGATGGCCGCAGCGCGGGCAAAACGCTGCTTTCCCCGGCTTGAGCGGCGGCAGGCGCAGCTC
>CAUPYH010000109.1:0-5072 GCA_963515595.1 uncultured Eikenella sp.
ATTATTGCCATAGTGGCGATTTTGGCGGCTATTGCGTATCCTTCATACCAATCGTTTGTGCGCAAATCCCGTTTGGAAGAGGCCAATGCTGCTTTATTGGAAAATAGCCGGGCGATGGAGCGGTTTTATGCGCGAAACCGCACATTTAAAGCCACTTCCACTACTTGGCCGGCGTTGGCGGTTAGCCAAACGCAGCATTTTTGTATTAAATTCCAAGGCAATGCGCGCGGGGTGTTGGGAGATAAATATACAATTAAAGCCGTTGCTTTTGATGTGAATAAAGAGCCACGGGTTTTATTGATTAACCAAGACCAAACGGTACGGATTTGCCAAAGCAGCCGCAGCCGTTGCGATAATAAAGAAGTGTTTTCCGGCGGTAACAATATCGACCAAGAATGCGAATTATTGCATTAGTTTTTCTTTAATTAAAATCTAAATTTTGATGAGCATTACTCTTTTATTACAACAAAAAATTCAGAATGCCGATTATGCACGCATGATTCAAAACAATATCGCCTCTTTCAGCCTGGCAGAAACCGATCTGCTGGCTGAAATTTTGAGTGGTTACGAATTTGATGTGGTGCAACAGCAGGCGCTGGTGCAGGCGGTGATGCAGCAGTCCCGTTTCGATCCGGATGCCTTCCACCAAGAGTTCGACGATGAAGACGTAACCGGCATTTGCCCGCATTGCATCAACCCGCCCATGCCGCCGTTACGTGATTATTTGGTATGGCGTCAAACGCTGGCTAAACAGGCTACCTGAACATTTCAGGTAGCCTTCTTCCCTGTATAATCAAACAATAACCTTATTTGGAAAACCCATGCGCATTATTTCTGCCAACGTAAACGGCATCCGTTCTGCCTATAAAAAAGGCTTTTATCAATACCTGGCCGCGAGCGGCGCGGAAATCGTCTGCGTGCAGGAGATCAAGGCTCAAGAAGCCGATTTGGACGACAGCATGAGGGCCCCGCACGGTATGTACGGCGTTTGGCATTGCGCCGAAAAGCGCGGCTATTCCGGCGTGGCGCTGTATAGCAAACGCGAGCCGGACCGCGTGCAAACCGGCATGGGTATTGCCGAATTCGATGCCGAAGGCCGCTTCGTGCAGGCCGATTTCGGCAATTTGTCGGTGATTTCGCTCTACCTGCCTTCCGGCAGCAGTTCGGAAGAGCGCCAGCAGGTGAAGTTCCGTTTCTTAGCAGCCTTCTACCCGATGCTGCGCGAGCTGAAAACCCAAGGCCGCGATATCGTGATCTGCGGCGATTGGAATATCGCGCACCAAAATATCGACTTGAAAAACTGGAAAGGCAACTTGAAAAACTCCGGCTTCCTGCCCGAAGAGCGCGAGTGGATCGGCAAAGTGATTGCCGAACTGGGCTGGGTGGATATTTGGCGCACGCTCTATCCCGAAATGCCCGGCTACACCTGGTGGAGCCAGCGCGGCCAGGCCTATGCCAAAGACGTGGGCTGGCGCATCGACTACCAAATGGCCACGCCCGCCCTGGCCGGATGCGCCCGCTCCGCCCATGTTTATAAGCAGGAAAAATTCTCCGATCATGCACCGCTGGTGGTGGATTACGATTATCCGCTGTAGCGGATGCCGACGTTCCGGTTTCTCAGAAATCCGGCATGTCGGAAAACCTGTTTCAGGTAGCCCGCATCTTGCCCGGCAGGCTGCCTGAAAAGCCGATTGTTTATATTAAGCGTTTGATAATTTTGAACTGTATGTTTTCAGGTAGCCTGTAGTTTTTGTTGAAAAGGCTACCTGAAACCACGAAAACCAACCCAAGGAAACACCATGTATTTTGTAGACCGCAGCGCCGTGGTGGTAAAGCCCACCGAAGCCTTCCTCGCCTGGCTAAAAAGCACCGGCGACGACCTGCCCGACCTCACCCTTGCCCAAATCCGCAGCAATTGCAGCGTATATTTGTTAGCGCAGGCCGATACGCCCGAAGAGAGCGCCGGCCTGTTTGGCGAACGCTGGCGCGAGGTGTTCAGCGGCGAGATTGCTTCGTGGGAAGTGCCGCAGGAGCAATGGCCGGAGCTCACGCCCGAGCTGTTTGCCCAATTTTTCGACCTCGAATTCCACGACATGGTGCTGGACACGGATGACGACGATATCCGCGTCAGCCCCGTGGTGGACAACATGATGTAGCCGCCGTGCAGCCTTTTCAGGTAGCCTTCCGGCCTTCGCGGTTACAGCGCGTGCTGCAGTTGGCCGCATGGGCGTGGCTGGCCGTTATCTGGCTGCTGTATTTCGCCGGTTGGCTGCGACTGATCGGCCTCGTGCTTACCGCTTCCGCCGCTTGGTATGCTCTGCGCCGACCGTTACCAATCGGTAGTCTCACAGTGGGCAGCGGCGGCGAGGCCATGCTGTTTTTGCAGCCGCAGCAAATCGCCGTGGCGGCCACCATGCGCGGCGGCGTGGTGCTGCCGTGGCTGCAACTTTTGTACTGGCAAACCGACGGCGGCCGGCAAATTTACCAAGCCGTGTGGCCGGATTCCGCCGATGCCGAAGGCCTGCGCCGCCTGCGCGTGTGGGCGCGTTGGGGGCAGGCGCGGAAGAAACGGGGCAAGCCGGTGGATAGGCAGGATTCTCGCTAAAAAACGGCCGCGCCAACGCAGCATACTTTATTGGCTTTTTCATTGTATACAGGACTCAACCCTATGACCAATCCCAAACACCTTATCCTGCCCAGCCGTTTGGGTTTTGCCGAAACGCTGGCCGTGTTGAAACAGGCTTTTGCTGCCAAGCAGATTACCCTGTTTGCCGAAATCCCGCATTCTGCGCTGGCCGCCGAACACGGCCTGCCGCTGGCGCCCGCCAGCCTGCTGATTGTCGGCCACCCGGCCAAAGGTACGCCGCTGATGCAGGCCGATTTGCTGCTGGCCGCCGAGCTGCCGCTGAAAGTGTTGGTGTACGAGCAAAACGGCCGCGTGCAGGTGCTGTACCGCCGCGTGTTGCCGCTGGTGGCGGGGCGCGGTTTGGATGTGGCCGAAACTGCTGCCGCGCAAATCGATGCTGCCATGGGTGCACTGATTGCCGCCGCGCTGGATGGTGTGCCGGGCTGAATTCTGCTGGAGTATAATGCGGCGGCAAAAGGCTACCTGAAAAGGTTTAACCGTTTTCAGGTAGCCTTCGTCAGTTAAAGCAGGCTACCTGAAAGCGCCGCTCAAAATCCGGGCCAGCAAGCGCTTGGCGCAGTAACGCCAACTGACACTATTATTTTCAGCTGGCCTTCGCCAAGCCGCCCGTATAGCATACAGGCTACCTGAAAACCCGTTCGGCATTTTCAGGTAGCCCTCAAACAAGGTTGAACAAATGAAAACACTCTCCCAATGGCTCGCCCACCTCGAAACCGCCTACACCGGCGGTACCGCCCACAGCCACGGCAGCATTGATTTGGGCTTGGAGCGCGTGCGCGCGGTGAAAGAACGGATGGGTTTGCAGCCGCAATGCCCCGTAATCGTGGTGGCCGGCACCAACGGCAAAGGTTCGGTGTGCGCCTTTTTGGAAAGCATCTACCGCGCCGCCGGCTTCAAAACTGGCATGCTCACCAGCCCGCACATCCTGCGCTACAACGAGCGCATCTGCGTGAACGGCCAGCCCGCCGCCGATGAAACCATTGCTGCCTCTTTCGAGCGCATCGAAGCCGCACGCGGCGACACCGCACTCACCTATTTCGAGTTCAACACCTTGGCCGCCGTGGATATTTTCCAGCGCGCCGAAGCCGATGTGATGATTTTGGAAGTTGGGCTCGGCGGCCGGCTGGACGCGGTGAATATTTTTGACGGCGACGTAGCGGTGGTAACGTCGGTGGATTTGGACCACCAAGCCTTTTTGGGCGATACGGTGGAGCAGGTGGCTTTTGAAAAGGCAGGCGTATTCCGTGCGGGCAAACCCGCCATCTGCGCCCAAAATCCGCCGCCCGAATCGCTGCGCCGCCACGCCGAAGCAATCGGCGCCGACCTCTTGCTGGCCGGGCGCGATTTCGGCTTCAGCAAGCTGGAGCAGCAGCAATGGTCGTTTCACTTCCATCCTGAGCACAGCCGCCTGTTTTCAGGTAGCCGCAACCGCAACGCGCTGCCTTTCCCCGCCCTGCGCGGCGGCTACCAGCTGGGCAATGCCGCCTGCGCGCTGGCCGTGCTCGAATGCTTAAATGCGCGGCTGCCGGTGGATATCGGCGCCATCAAACGCGGGTTGTTGCTGGTGAACCACCCCGGCCGTTTCCAGGTGTTGCCCGGCCGCCCGCTCACTATTTTGGATGTCGGCCACAACCCGCACGCTGCCCGCGCCTTGCGCCGCAGCCTGATGGCGTTGCCGTTTGCCGAAAAACGGCTGGCGGTGTTCAGCATGCTGGCCGATAAAGATATCGACACTGTGGTTTCCCTGCTGCAAGACCAGTTCGACGAATGGCTGACCGCCCCGCTGCCACTTCCACGCGGCCTCTCGGCGGAAGCATTGCGGCGGCATCTGGAAGCGGCGGGAGCGGCCAATGTGCGCCTGTTTGCCAGCGTGGGCGAGGCCTATCGCGCTGCCTTATCGGAGGCGGGGGAAAATGATAGAATTGTCGTATTTGGTTCGTTTCACACGGTGGCCGAAGTGATGGGCGCACCGCAACAGGAATAAGGAATTATGCCCCCCCAGTCCAACCCGAATTGGCGCCATCTGGAAGAATACGAACAGATTAAGCGCAAAAACCGCCGCCGCTTGGTGGGCGCACTGCTGCTCACTACGGTGGTGGCGCTGCTGCTGGCCAAAGTGGCCGGCAGCGACAAAAATACCGCCGCACCTAGCGAAATCACGGTAAACAGCGGCGAAACCGCCGCCTCGCTGGCCGCCCTGCCTGACGACGGACCGCTGCCCGAACCGGCGGCGGAAGTGCCGGACGGTGCCGATATTGCGGTGGAAACCCAGCCGCAGCCCGTGTCTTCGCCGCCGGTCGTGCCGGAAAACACGGTTGCCGAGCCTGCCCCGCCCGCGCCGCCGCCCGCCGTGCCGGACAAGCCGGTGGAAACGCGCACCGCCGTGCTGCCCAACCCGCTGCCCAACGCCGCCAACCCGCCGCGC
>CAUPYH010000110.1:0-5068 GCA_963515595.1 uncultured Eikenella sp.
TCATAGGAATGTTTTAATCACTTTTGAATATTCCTGGTTATCTAGGACAGCCCCTTATTTTTTTTTACAGTATGCGTTTCTTATCTCGTTACAGACTTACTTTCCCCAGTCTGTGATACAAACGATGCAGTCACTCTACATCTAATGAGGTGTTCAGATTCCTAGGTAGCCTTTTGGTATCGCGGCAAAGGCTACCTGAAACCCCGCACTTATTCCGACAGTCGGCTGATGCGGATTTGTTCGATACGCTGGCCGGCTTTGGCGGCCACGGTGAAACGCCAGCCGTGGTAGTCGAGGGTGTCGCCCACTTCGGGCAGGGTTTTCAGCTCTTCAATCATCAGGCCGGCCACGGTGTGGTAGTCGGCATCTTCTTCGGGCGGCGGCAGACCAAGTTGCGGGGCGAGCTCGGCGTATTCGTGGCTGCCGTCCACCAGCAGGCTGTCGTTATTTTCCGAGCTGTTTTCGCCAGACTGGGCATTTTGCTCTTTGCGCTCGTAGGCTTCGGGGAATTCGCCGGCAATGGCGGAAAGCAAATCTTTGGTGGTAACCATGCCCTGCACGGCGCCGAATTCGTCCACTACGAGGGCGTAGTCGGCGCCGCTTTGGCGGAACTGCTCGATGGCGGAAAGGGTGTTGGTGCTGTCGGGCAGGATGAGCGGCTGGCACAGGGCGGCTTGGATATCCGGCTCTTGCCCGGCCAGAAGCTGGTTGAGCAGGTCTTTTTTGTTGATGTAGCCCAAAGGCTCGTCGGCACCGGCCTTGCCCACCACGAGGAGGCGGGAATACGGGGTGTTTTGCAGCTGGGCGTATTGCTGCTCGCGGCTTTGGGAAATATCGAGCCGTTCAATGTCGCGGCGGGGCACCATGATGCCGGGCAGGGGGCGCTCGGCCAGGGTGAGCACGCTGCGGATCATGGATTTTTCGTTTTCTTCAAAGTGGCCGGCATCGTGGCTTTCTTCGCCGGCTTTGGCCAGCATGGTTTCGCGGATGCCCATCATGCCGAGCACGTTTTCGGCGGTACGGCGGCGCCAAGAGCGGCTGCCGTAGGCGTTTTTGTCGGTGTTGCGCTGGGAGATTTGGTTGAACACTTCAATCAGCACCGAGAAGCCGATGGCGGCATACAGGTAGCCTTTGGGGATGACTACGTGGAAGGCTTCGGCAATCAGGCTGAAGCCGATCATCAAGAGGAAGCCGAGGCAGAGCATCACCACGGTGGGATGGCGGTTGACAAATTCGGTGAGCGGTTTGCTCGCCCAAATCATCATGGCCATCGCCACAACCACGGCGGCCATGGCGATTTGGATATGCTGCACCACGGCCACGGCGGTCACCACAGCATCGATGGAAAACACGGCATCGAGCACGAGAATCTGCAACACCACGCCCCAAAACGGCGCATGTTGTTTGCGGTGGTCTGTGTCGGAAACGGCGTAGTGGTTGGCACCCTCCAGCCGTTCGTGCAGCTCGGTGGTGGCCTTATACAGCAGGAATAAGCCGCCCACAAACATGATGATGTCTTTGCCGGCTACTTCCAGCCGCCCCAGGGCAAACAGCGGGGTGGTAAGCTGCATGATACGGCCCATAAAGGCGAGCATGAGCAGCCGGATGAGCACGGCCAAAGTCAGGCCGGTGATGCGGGCGCGGTCGCGCTGGGCGGGGCGCACTTTGCCGGCCAGAATGGCCACGAACACCAGGTTGTCGATGCCGAGCACGACTTCGAGAATAATCAGCGTAGCGAAGCCCAGCCAGGTTACCGGGTCGGCCAGCCAAGAGAAATCCATGAATGTGAATCCTTGATTGCAAATAATAACAACAAACAAAGGCTACCTGAAAACGCTATGAGCAGCTTTCAGGTAGCCTTTAAATACATGCCGTGCACACACTTATCCGCCGAGGCAGGCTCGGGCTCTGGAGATGCGGGGGAATCAGTGTGCATATCGGTGTGGAAAGAATAATGAGGCGGTAAGTTTAGCAGATTGCAGCGGCTTGCTGAAGAATTATGGCTTCAGCTATAGCCGAAGTGTATTTTTAATAAGGCTTTTGGCGAGACTTAGGCCACATAACATTCGGGAAGGTTGGGGTTCAGGCGGCTTACCAAATTTCAGGTAGCCTTCCTCACGCCTGCCCTGCTTCCCATTGCGCCTTATGCCGGCGCGGGGCACTTCCTTTCTTTGCTTCGCCAAAGAAAGGAAGCAAAGAAAGGCGACTGCGGGCACAGGTTCGGCTCCGCCAAACTTCCCTCACTCCATGCGGTTTTTCGGGCAGGCTCGCAACTTGCGGCTGCGCCGCTTCGAACATGCAAGCCCTTGTTCCCCGAAAAACCGCACTCCGTTCGGCTGCGCCAGCAGACGGGCGCAAGATTGATGAATTTGTGGTGAAGATGCTGTTGTGAAAGCTGCTTAGAATAGCAGCTGCTACACCACCGGCCGCTGGCGGTAAAACAGCAGCCCCGGCAGCGCTAATCCAAAGGCCAGTGCGCCGATAACGAAGCCGGATTTCACAAAATAATCCACCGCCTGCCCCAAAAGCTGCTCGGAGAAGCCCTTGTGGTTCATCTGCACCAGCGCAATCATCGCTTTATAAACATACACGCCCGGAATCATCGGAATGATGGCAGCCACGGTAAACACTTTCGGATGTGCCCGGTAGCGTTGCGACAAATACACGCCGATAAAGCCCACCAGCGAAGCCGCACACAGTGTGGCCAATCCCTGCGACAAGCCAAACTGCATCATGAGCGTGCGCGACCCGTGCCCCAGCGCGCCCAAGTAAGCGCAGTATTTCAACGCATTGCGCGGCACATTAAACAAAATCGCAAAGCCCACGGCGGGGATGGCGGCGAAAAACATGTCATCTAGCAAATTCAGCAGCATGGTTTAATCCCAAGCGGAAACATTCAACAGGCTCAAGGCCAACACGATGCCCAAACAGGTGCTGAAGGTGAGCAGCGTGGCCACTGCCCAGCGGCTCATGCCCATGTTCACATGGCCTTTGAGCATATCGGCCAGCGAATTAATCAGCGGTACCCCCGGCACCAAGAGCAACACGCTGGCCGCCGTAGCGATTTCCGGGTGTGCGCCCCAGCCGAACTTCAGCGCCATGCCCGACACCATCGAAGCCACAAACGCGGTTACCGCAAACACCACCGCCGGATTGTAGTGCCGTGCCGACAGCGCCTGTCGCACCCACATGCCGCAGGCCGAAGCGATAAACGTGATGAAGCAAATCAGCGGGTCGCCGCCCGAAAGGTGGGCAAAGCTCGCGCAAGAGAGCCCCACCATAAACACCACAAAATAGCGGTTGTATTTTTCCGGCTTCACCGCATCCAGCCACTCTCGCACTTCCTGCACGCTATACAGCCCGTCTTCCGCATCCAGCACGATATGCTGCACCGCCGTGATCACCGACATATTGATCCCCTTGTCGAAATTCTTGCGCGTGGTGGTGATGCACTGGTTGCCGCGGCGCGTGGTGATTACAATCGCATTCGGCGTGAGCGCACACTCCACGCTGTCCATACCCAGCGCACGACCCAGCCGCCCGGCGATTTGGTCGATCAGCGTGCTTTCCGCGCCATATTGCAACAGCAACAGCGCGGCATGGATACACAGGCGGGTAATTTCCTGCTGCTGTGCGTAATCATCGGAAACGAAGGGCGGGGAGATGGGGGCGGGAGTCGTCATCTGAATAAACCGGTTGGCGAAAACGGAAGGAGACGGCTTGCGGAAAACGGCTGGAAATGCTGCGGGCAGCAAGCCATTTGCTTGGATTGATGATGAATGCAAATTATACCGCAAGCCCCGTTGGGCAGCCACTGATCGCCGAAGGCCACATCTCCTGCTGCCTCGGATTAGCTTGCTAAAAACCACCTCGATTAAACATGCAATATAGCCGGCAAAAAGGCTACCTGAAATCCTTCACTTCGCAGAAACGCTGCGGTGTTGTGTTTTCAGGTAGCCTTTCATTGTGCCGGATTCAGCCTACTCACTATCTGCTGCGGCTAGGTGTTCTCCATAGCTGCAAGATAGCCTGTTTCTGCTCGGGTGGAATAGCTGTATCCTGCACCAACACCGTCTCCCTTCCCTGCAAATCTCGGATGGTGATGCGGTATTGTTGGTGCGTGGTGCCTGCTTGATAGAGCCACGGCGCCTGTTGCGGTGTCAGCTTGCGGGCGGCGGTTTGGCCGATCCAATCGAAAGTGCCGTCGCCGTTGTTGTAGAGGTAGGAGCGTGTGCCGTCGGCATGCCGCTGCCAGGCTTTGGTGGCGGTTGTGGGGTGGCGGCTATCATCAAACACCACCCCGAGTTCGCCGCCGCGGGTACGCTCGATTTTCACCGAAGCCACGCGTGGCGCATTCTTCAGGCGGATGCCGAACCCATAGCGGTAGCTTGAATTGGCGGCGCTCCTGCCCACTTCGGCCTGCACCCCGCCCGCCGCTTCTATTTTGTAATCTGCCGTCTGCTGCCCACGCGGCATACCGCCCACAGTCGAACACGCGCCCAGCAAAGCTGCGGCGGCAAAAGGCAATAAATATTTGGCTGCTTTCATTTAAACCTCCTCCTGGCGATAAGTACGGCCATTCTATCAGCAAGCACCGATTTCCACGATATAATCCCCTCCCCCAACCACCCGCCCCACACCGCCATGAACGACCGCCAACTGCTGCGCTACAGCCGCCACATCCTGCTCGACGAAATCGGCACCGAAGGCCAACAAAAGCTGCTGGATGCCTGCGTGTTAGTACGCTATGCCATTTTCACGGGAGAGGAATGCAATTTCATTGTATCCTAAGAATTAAAACACTTTTTCAACTTACCTAGCTGGTTGCTGAAAATATAACGCCCGCACAACCCTTTATTATCCTGAGGCCAACCCCGACCTCGCTCTATCCTCCGACAATGTCAGCCGACGCTCCCACACAATTCCTCCCGCACTGCCATTAGCGCGAACCCCAGCAGATTCAGCCCCTGCCATTGCAACGGGTTGGCCGCGCGCGGGTCGTCTGCTGCCAGACCGATGCCCCAAATCTTGTCCACCGGGCTGGCCTCCGCCAAAACACGGCTGCCGC
>CAUPYH010000111.1:0-5032 GCA_963515595.1 uncultured Eikenella sp.
CGGGTGGTGGGCGAGGGGGAATTGAGCAGCACGATAATCAGCGGCTGGCGCTGTACATTGGCATACAGCACCATGGAGCGGCCGCTTTCGCGGATGTAGCCGGTTTTCTGCAGGGAGATGTTCCAAGTGCCTTCGCGCACCAGTGCATTGGAGTTGCGGTATTGCTGCACTCGGCCGTTGCTGGTTTGGGCGGAGCCGGAATTGGAAGTGGAGAATTGGCGGATAAGCGGGTATTCGTGGGCGGCACGTACCATCAGGCTTAAATCGCGCGCAGTGGATACATTGCGGAAATCAAGGCCGGTGGGGTCGTAGAAACGGGTTTGCTGCATGCCGAGGCTCTGTGCCTTGCGGTTCATGGCGCTCATGAAGGCAGGCAGGCCGCCGGGATAGTTGCGGGCAAGGGCGTGGATGGCGCGGTTTTCGCTGCTCATCAGGCCCAGATGCAGCATTTCGCGGCGGGTGAGGGTGGTGCCCACGGAAAGACGGCTGCCGGTGCCTTTGAGGCGGTCGATTTCGGCTTCGGTGATTTCCAAGGTTTCATTCATGTTCTGGCGGGCATCTAGCACCACCATGGCGGCCATCAGCTTGGAAATGGAAGCGATGGGACGGACTTGGTCGATACCTTTTTGATACAGAATCTCGCCGCTGCGGCCATTCATAATCAGTGCGGATTGCGAAGTGAGCAGCGGCCCGGCTACGGCGGCTTGGGCTTCCACTCGTTCAGCCGGACGGCTGCTGAGGAAAGTACCGAGCGGGTCGTCTTGCACGGGCAGGTTTTGTTCGAGGAACTGGCCAAGCACATCGATATCGTCTTGTGCAGCGGCGGGCAGGCTGGCCAAGGCTAGGCTCAATCCGGTGGCTAAAATCAGCCAAGTCTTTCTAATTGCAAACAATTTTGTTACCTATCAGTCTGTTGTATGGCAATGCCGTTAGGCGATTTACCGTTGTAGCAGGCAAATATCTGTTTTAACGGTAAAAATGAAAACTTGCTTATTGTGGATAAAAAATACCAGTTTGTAAACCCTAGATAGTGTAAAAGAATTTTTGTAAAGGACTGGTTTGGCTATGGAGATAAGAATTGGGTGGTGATGCTGATGGGAGCAGTATCTGCGTTGATATACGATGGATTCCCCTATATACTTCCGCGTTTTGCCATCTCATTACGGCACAACACATTACATTGCGGAATCACACCAAATGAGCAACGAAACCCGATACTGTTCTTTCTGCGGCAAATCGGAAAACGAAGTAAAAAACCTGATTGAAGGCGATAATGCCTTGATTTGCAACGAGTGTATCGATACCTGCAGCCACATGATCCACAGCGAGGGCGCAGCGGCAGGCGAAACGCATTCCGGCGAAGACAGATTGCCCACGCCGGCTGAAATCGTCAACAATTTGAACCAGCACGTTATCGGCCAAGAACAGGCCAAAAAGGTGCTGGCGGTAGCGGTGTACAACCACTACAAGCGCCTGCGCCATCCGAAAGAGGGCGATAATGTGGAGTTGGCCAAATCCAACATTTTGCTCATCGGCCCCACCGGCTCGGGTAAAACCCTGCTGGCACAAAGCTTGGCACGGCGTTTGGATGTGCCGTTTGTTATGGCCGATGCCACCACGCTTACCGAAGCCGGCTATGTGGGTGAAGACGTGGAGCAGATTATTACCAAGCTTTTGGGCAATTGCGATTTTAATGTGGAAAAGGCGCAAAAGGGGATTGTTTATATTGACGAAATCGACAAGATTTCCCGTAAGAGCGACAACCCTTCGATTACCCGCGATGTGTCCGGCGAGGGTGTGCAACAAGCCTTGCTGAAACTGATTGAAGGCACGGTGGCATCCGTGCCGCCGCAGGGTGGGCGCAAACATCCGAATCAGGATTTTATTCAGGTGGATACCACCAACATCCTGTTCATCTGCGGCGGTGCATTTGCTGGCTTGGAAAAGGTTATCCGCCAGCGTACGGAAAAGGGCGGTATCGGATTTGGCGCTTCGGTGCACAGCAAAGATGAAGATGCCGATGTTACTGAGCTGTTTGAAATTGTTGAGCCGGAAGATTTGATTAAATTCGGCCTGATTCCCGAGCTGATCGGCCGTTTGCCAGTGATTGCCACGCTGGCCGAGTTGGATGAGGAAGCACTCATCAATATCCTGACCGAGCCGAAAAATGCCTTGGTGAAACAATATCAAACGCTGTTTGAAATGGAAGGGGTGGAGCTGAAGGTGCAGCCGTCCGCCTTGCGCAGCATCGCCAAACTTGCCATGCAACGCAAAACCGGCGCACGCGGCCTGCGCTCGATTGTGGAGCGAGCGCTGTTGGAAACCATGTTCCAACTACCGGATATTAAAGAGCAAGTGAAAACCGTGGTAATCGACGAAACGGTGATTAACGATAACTGCCAGCCCAAACTCCTCACTGCAGACGGGCAGGAATATCAGCTGCCGTAGCAATAGGCTTGAGGCTACCTGAAAATATCCATTCAGCTTCAGGTAACCTCGGTTTTCAGGTAGCCCTATTGGGAAGACGCCATGTGGCACATTGTTTTTATCGGCTATATCTTTGTTACTCTGATGTTTGCCCTCGCGCAGCCATCGTTGGCGCGGATGCTGATTTATTTGGTGGTGTGGACGATTTTGCCCACGCTGTTTGCGTTTTGGGTGGTTTATATCCGTTTGCGCAACAAACGCCTCAAGCAGGAAGAAAAACAGGGTGAGGAAACCTTGCCAAAATAACACTTTTTCCCTATAATCCCGCAGCTTTCATTTTGAAAGCTGTTTCTTTTTTATCTTAACGCTCGCATCTTGCACCAAAGGGTGTCTCGGTTTTGAGATTCTGTGTGCATTGATGTTTGCTATAACCCTTTGTAAGGAAAATAAATGTCTCAAATTACTATGCGCCAGATGTTGGAAGCAGGTGTTCACTTCGGTCATCAGACCCGTTATTGGAACCCGAAAATGGAACAATACATTTTCGGTGCCCGCAACAAAATCCATATCATAAACTTGGAAAAAACCCTGCCCCTGTTCCAGGAAGCGCAAGACGCCGTTCGCCGTTTGGCTGCCAACAAAGGCACCATCCTGTTTGTCGGCACCAAGCGCCAAGCCCGCGACATCGTGCGCGAAGAAGCCACCCGTGCCGGTATGCCCTATGTGGACCACCGCTGGTTAGGCGGCATGCTGACCAACTACAAAACCGTTAAGCAGTCTATCAAACGCTTGGAAGAAAAAGCTGCCATTTTGGAAAATGCCGAAGCCAGCGGTTACAACAAAAAAGAACTGCTCACCATTCAACGCGAAGTGGAAAAGCTGGAACGCTCACTCGGCGGTATCAAAAACATGAAAGGCCTGCCCGACGCCATTTTCGTGATTGACACTGGCTACCAGAAAGGTACGCTGACCGAAGCCGGCAAGCTGGGTATTCCGGTAATCGGCGTGGTGGATACCAATAACGATCCGGAAGGCGTGAAACACGTTATCCCTGGTAATGACGACTCCGCCAAAGCCATCCGCCTGTACTGCCGCGGCATCGCCGATGCCGTATTGGAAGGCAAAAACCAGGCCTTGGCCGAAACCGTAGCCGCCGCACAGCAGGCTGCTGCCGACGAAGCCGAGTCTGCCTAAGCCGATCCGCATGAGGCTACCTGAACACACCGCTTCAACAAGCGGGCGCCCAATCCGGCCTTTCAGGTAGCCTTCAATTTATCCAAAGCGCGGCATCCGGCCGCGTTTCTCAATAAAATAGGAGTAAATAATGTCTGCAATTACCGCAAAAATGGTTGCTGATCTGCGTGCCGCCACTGGCTTGGGCATGATGGAATGTAAAAAAGCCCTGGTGGAAGCCGATGGCGACATGGCCAAAGCTGAAGAAATCCTGCGTATTAAATCCGGCGCCAAAGCCAGCAAGCTGGCCGGCCGTACCGCTGCCGAAGGCGTGTTGGCTTATGCCATCGAAGGCAATGTGGGTGCCTTGGTGGAAGTGAACTGCGAAACCGACTTCGTGGCTAAAGACACCGGCTTCATCGCCTTTGCTCAATTCGTAGCCAAAACTGCTGCTGAGAAAAAACCGGCCACCGTTGAAGCTCTGGCCGAGTTGGTGGAAGGAGAGCGCAAAGCCGTGATTGCCAAATTGGGTGAAAACATTTCTGTACGCCGCTTTGAAATCATCGAAGCTGCCAACAGCCTCACCACCTACATCCACGGCGCTGCCGCCACTGAAGGCGTGCTGGTGGAGTACAAAGGCGATGAAACCACTGCCCGCCACGTTGGCATGCACATCGTGGCTTCTAAGCCGCAATGCATTTCTGCCGAGCAGGTTGATCCAGAAGTGGTGGCTAAAGAGCGCCACATCTACACCGAGCAGGCGATTGCCTCCGGTAAGCCTGCCGAAATCGCCGCCAAAATGGTGGAGGGCCGCGTGAAGAAATTCTTGGCTGAAGTAACGCTGCTGGGCCAACCCTTCGTGATGAACCCTGATCAAACTGTTGAGCAGTTCCTGAAACAACAGGGTACAGAGATCGTGAACTTCGTCCGCTTCAAAGTGGGCGACGGTATCGAGAAAAAAGAAGTGGATTACGCTGCTGAAGTAGCTGCTGCTGCCAAAGTGTAATTTTGCTTATATGAAAACCGCCTCTATTCCGTTGGGATGGAGGCTGTTTTTTATTGCGTGGGGAAGATAGTGGTTTTCAGGTAGCCTTAATGTTTCAACCGTATCATTTGGATGGCCAAATCGGCGCATTGCTTACGGCTTGCACTGCATCATAGTAAGGCACTTTCTGCAAATGGCTGATGGAATAATAGTTTAGCTCTTATTTGCATAATACTTCCTAAAATTTCCGTTGTTATGATATAACACTATATTTTAAAATGGAAAATTTTGCTATTTTGGAAAAATAAAGATTATAATGAACGCATCCGGAGTTCTCCGGATTCTTTCCCAACTAACCGATTATTTATCGGCAACCACATTAGGAGAGCATTATGAGCAAGACCATGAAAGCCATGACCTATTACGGCGAAAACGATGTCCGCTTCG
>CAUPYH010000112.1:0-5011 GCA_963515595.1 uncultured Eikenella sp.
GGGCTTCATTTTCAGGTAGCCTCTTTTTTCAGGTAGCCTGATTGCAATTGGCTGCTTAGTCGGCAGGGTTGGCCAGGCGGTTGATTTCGGCCAGCATGGCGGCGGGGTCGGGCGCTTGGGTGATGGGTCGGCCCATCACGAGATAGCTGCTGCCGGCCTCGAGGGCTTGGGCGGGGGTCATGATGCGGCGCTGGTCGTCTTGGTTACCGCCGGGGTTGGGGCGGATGCCGGGTGTAACCAGCACAAATTCGCTGCCGCGCTGCTGGCGCAGGGTAGCAGCTTCGTGCGGGGAGCAGACTACGCCGTCGAGGCCGGATTGCTGCGCCAGGGCGGCCCAGCGGGATGCCCAATCGGCAATGGGGGCAGTGAGGCCGAGTTCGTTGAGGTCGGCCTGCTCCATGCTGGTGAGCACAGTTACGCCGATGAGCAGGGGGCGTTGGCGGTGGTTGGCCACGGCTTCGGCGGCGGCTTCCATCATGCGGCGGCCGCCGGCGGTGTGCATATCCACCATCCACACGCCCATGTCGGCAGCCACGCGGCAGGCGGCGGCCACGGTGTTGGGGATGTCGTGGTATTTGAGGTCGAGGAAGAGCTGGAAGCCTTGGTTGATTAGGGCTTCGGCCAAGTGTCGGCCGGTGGCGGTAAACAGTTCTTTGCCGATTTTGAGGCGGCACAAATCGGGGCTTAAGCGGCGCACGAAGGAGAGGGTGTCGGCTTCGTTGGCAAAGTCGAGGGCGACGATAACGGGGGTGCGGCGGGCGGGCGGAGCGGAGTCGAGGATAAGGGGATTCATGGAAATGGGAGCGGATGGGGTTGAAATGGAAAAAGGCTACCTGAAAGCCGTGTTGCTAAGAAATAGGTTTCAGGTAGCCTTTAAAATTAAGCATCAAGCGGGGGCATGGGGCTGCCGCTTTCTCCAGCTGCGGCAGTGAGCTCGGCGAATTCTACTGGATGGCGGCGGATATAGGGGCAGACGGTGCAGAAGTCGTCTTCCGATACCAGGCAGTAGTCGGCGTCGAGTTCGTCGAACTGGGGGAATTGCGCGCGCAACTCTTCAATGCTGCTGCCGTTTTGGGCGGCGGCTTGGATGGCGGCTCCGTGCTGTTGGTAAAGGGCACGGGCGCGGTCGATGATGTTGGGTGTGTCGCAAACGCCCCATTGGCGCAGATATTCGGCGGTTTCGGGAGAGAGGGCATGTTCGCCCCGGCCATCGGCAATCAGCAACACAAAGCCGTCGTCTTCCATCAGGAGGTCGAGGCTGAGGTAGGCGAGCAGGGCGCGTTGGGCACCGCTATAGCGTTCTATAAAACGGTCGCTGTGGCGGATGCGGTGTGTCCACACGTGGAGCATGCGGTACATTTGGTTGATGGTCATCATATTATTGGACATTTTATTTCTCCTTTAGAACTAAACTACGATGGAACTAAACTACGGTACTACGGTGAAACTAAATTTCGGTGAAGCTAAACTTCAATTTTGTTGGGTGTAAAGGTCTCCCATTTGTTGCAGGCGGGGCAGTGCCAGAAGAACACTTGCGATTTGAAGTGGCAGTGGCGGCAGCGGTACATCACGTTTTTCTGCAGGGTGCGCCCGATTACGCCGCGCATCATGTCGGCATCGCTCTTCCAGGCGGGATCGAGGTTGCTCAGGCGAAGGCCGAGCAGGCGGTATACGCCGCCGAGGTCGGGCTTTTGGCGCACGAGTTCAACGGCGGTTTCGGCTGCTTTTTCTTCGCCGTAGAGCAGCAGCGACTTCTCATACACCACGTTGATTAAATCAAGCTGGGGAAAGGTTTTCAGGTAGCCTGTGAGCACGGCGAGGCCGGCGGCGGCTTCGCCTTGGGCATCGTAGGCGTCATACAGTTTTTCGCCCACCATGCTCAAGTAAGCATGGTTTTGTTTTTCGATGGCGGTGTAGGCGGCCACGGCGGCGGGGTAGTTGCCCAGCTTTTGCTCCAAATCGCCGAGAATCATGTTGGCGCGGGCGCATTTGCGGTTGGCATCCAGCGCTTTGGCAATGTTGGTGCGGGCTTGCTCGAAGTCGGATTTGAACAGGGCGGCTTGCGCCAGCTCGCAGTGGAATTGGGCAATTTCAAAGCGGTAGGTTTGTTCGTCGTGGCTGAGCAGCTGGGCGGTGTCGATGGCTTTGGCCCAGTCGCGGTCTTGCTGGTAGATATTCAGCAGCACTTGGCGGGCTTGGGCGGCCATATTGCCTTGCTGCAGGCCGAGGAAAATCTGCTCGGCGCGGTCTACCAGGCCGGCGCTTTGGTAGTCTTGCCCAAGCTCAAACAGCACTTGGTTGCGCTTTTCGCCCACGGTTTCTGGCGCCTCGAGCAGGGCTTGGTGCAGGCGGATGGCTTTATCGTTTTCGCCGCGCTGGCGGTAGAGTTTGCCTAGGGTGAGGTGCAGCTCGTAGGTGTTGTCGCCGGCGGGCAGCAGGTCGGTCATGTCGGCCAGGTGGCGGGCGGCGCTGCCGAGGTTGCGGTCTACCAAGGCATCCAGGCTGGCGTAAAACGCGGTGGGCACGGATTTGGCCTGCTTGAGCACGGCTTTCATGTCTACCCGGGCGGCAAACCAGCCCATGGCAAAGAAGACGGGCAGCAGGATAATCGGGGTGAGCCACCACCAAATATTGCCGTCCATGCGCCTATTCCTTTACCGGGGCGGCGTCGGGCACAGGCCGGGCGGCATCGGCGGGCGCGGGTGTTTGCAGCTGCTCCTGCGCGATCCGGGCGTTTTTGCGTACTTCGTTGCGCAGGCGGTTGTTTTCATGACGCAAGGAGAGCAGGCGGCCAAACATGGAAAACACGCCGAACACTGCGCCGATAACGAAAAACGCCAAGAGCAGCAGGATCAGCGGTAGGCTGATTTCGCTGCCGGGTAGATAGCTGAAGCTGACGAGATGGGTGTTGAATGTGGCTAAAACGATAAAAACCGCCAAAAGCAGCAGTTTGATGATGAGCGAAAACAGTTTCATGAAGCTAGGCCTTTCGTCATGCGGGCAGGAATGGATATCAATGGCGAAGTGTAAACTATTTGGGGGGTTTCAGGTAGCCTGCCGGGCAGCGGGAAGGCTACCTGAAAATATGTTATGATGGTTTCAGCTTATTAAGTTTGCCGCCAGCTAGCTTGCATTAGGCGGCTAACCATTTCAAACAATAATAAAATATCCAATCAAACCCTGCCGACCGGATTTCCCTCCCACCCGTTAACAAATAAGGAGCAATCTGATGTCTGCAACTGCTGTAACCCCCGTATTCGAATCCCTATTCAAACTCGGCCTGAACCAGGCGCTGCCGGTTAGCGAGCAGGCCACCACTTCGCGCACCGTGCTGAACAACGACTTGCTGCGTGTGGTGGCTTTCACGCTGGATGCCGGCCAAGTGCTCACCGAGCACACCTCCACCAAGGCTGTGGTGGTGATCCTGCTGGAAGGCGAGATGGATTTTTCCATCGGCGCACGCCACGAAATTCTGCATGCAGGCGATGTGGTGTATCTTGCCCCGAACGAACGCCATGCGCTGAGCGCCGTGAGCGCTTGCCGGATGCAGCTGGTGATGGTGAACGTGGATTGAGCTTGGATAAAGCAGCAGGCGCGGTGTGCCGAACCGCGCCTGTTTTGTTGAGGCTACCTGAAAATAAAATGGCGGCTGGATAAGGCTGTTTTCAGGTAGCCTTTACTTCTGATTGCAGGCTGCCTGAAACATGATTTGCCCATACAGCCGCTACAAACTTTAACCTAGGGCTAACCGTAGCTTAAGAAAACGGCCTGTTACAATGCGCTCGTTGTTCTGCATTGGGTTTTGGCCGCGAAAAAGGCCAATCCGCCTAGAGAACGCCAACTACATTCCAACATGAAGGGAGTTTGAAAATGAAATTTTGGCAATCAACTGCATTAGCTGCTTTGGCTGTGGGCATCGCTGCCCCGGCATTCGCTGCCGGCGGCACCGTGTCTTATGTCTGCCAACAAGGTAAACAGGTGGATGTGAGCTATCAGTTCAATAGCCGCGGCAAACCCGTGTCTGCGCGCGCCCGCCTCAACGGCAGCAACCGCAACATGGCTTTCGATGCGCGCCGCTCTGACAGCACGGGCACTGCGTTTAAAGACCGTGCCGGCTATAACCTGACCGGCCCGGTGCTTACCGCCCGCAACTACCGTAGCGAAGAAGGCATCAGCATCCTCTCGCCGCGCAGCGAATTCCTGTATAAAGACTGTAATCCGCGCCAAAACGAGCCTGCCCGCCAAGCTCCGCCCGCTGCAGCCCGTAGCGGCAGCGTGGCCTATGTGTGCCAACAAGGCCGCCGCTTGAACGTGAATTACCACTTCAACTCTGCCGGTGTGCCCACCAGCGCCGAACTGCGCGTGAACAACCGCAATCTGCGCCTGCCGTACAACCTGTCGGCTTCCGACAATGTGGACACCGTATTCAGCGCCAACGGCTACCGCCTGACCACCAATGCCATGGATTCGGCCAACTACCGCAGCCAAGACATCATCGTGAGCGCGCCCAGCGGCCAGATGCTGTATAAAGATTGTTCTCCTGCCCGTTAATCGGAGTGGCGGATAGGCAAACAGGCACAACTTTGCGGTTGTGCCTGTTTTGTTTGGCTGTGGTGTTTCAGGTAGCCTTTTGGGGTTCAATGATGGCCAGCAGCTCTTCTGCCCAATCGGTTTGTGCCAAATCGGAAAAGCGGATGCTCAAGCCGTCGGCCAAGTCGTTGACCACGATGAAGTCGTTGCCTTGAAACGTGATTGCCCACATATCCGCATTCGGCGCCATGGCGTAGTCTGATAAGTGGATGCACGGATGTTGCCGGAGGACAGTGTCGATATATTGGCTGGGCATATCGCCGGCGTGGGCAGATGGCAGCTCCCAAAGGGAGGCATTGAGCTTGAAGGGTGTGCGCATAGTGGTAAGTAAAACAGGCTACCTGAAAAGGTAGTCTGTTTGGGATTTGGTGCCGGCGGCAGGAATCGAACTCGCGACCCCCTGATTACAAGTCAGGTGCTC
>CAUPYH010000113.1:0-4986 GCA_963515595.1 uncultured Eikenella sp.
AAACCGAAGACCTGCGCCGCCTCTCGCGGCGGCACCACACGCTCTATCCCGGCCAGCCCAATATTGCCGCGCCCACCGTGCCGCTGGATTTGTGGGCGGCAGCCGAACAAGGGCTACCTGAAAGCGGGCAGGGTGAGCTTCACCAAAGCGAAGGCAGAGCAGTGCTGAGAAGCGAAAATGGGGCAGTGGATGAGTGTGGCGTAAACGAAAGGCTACCTGAAAACAATACGGCCGATGAGGCTGCCGCAAACCCTACGCCCGTCCGCACCCGCCGCATCCTGCTCGGCCAGCCGTTGCTGCCCAACGCGGCAGATAACGCCGCGCTGGCCGAAAGCCTGCTGCGCCGTTTTGAGATTGGCGAATATTTTCCGCACCCGCGCGAAACCTACCGTGTATCGGGCGCCGAATATATTGCCAGCCCGCTGATTTTTGAAGACTATCTATTGGAAAGCCTGCGCCGCGAGCCTGATACCCGCTTTGAGGTGTATCACCTCGTCAGCACCGCTGCGCTGAATGTGCACGCCTTCCCGCGCACCGCCGTGTATGCCGTGCGCCCCGCAGAAGCCGCTTTTCACACGCCCGGCGTGGTGCGGATTTATGAAGTGATGGCGCAGTTGGGCATTCCGATTATCGATATTGAGTGAGTTTCACGATAACTGTTTAGCGTTATGAGCAGCGCCTTTTTAATTTTGTGCCACCGCCCGCCGCTGTATTGGCTGCGGCTGGCCGAGCGCCACCCCGAAATCCGACTGCTGCTGCACTACGATGCCAAGGCGGATATCGGCGTGTTGCCGCCCCTGCCGCCGAATGCGCGCCTGATTCCGCAGCGCGTCAACATCCGTTGGGCGGGTTTCAGCATGGTGGAAGCCACGCTGCACCTGATGCGTGCCGCGCTGGCCGATGCAGACATCCGCTTTGTGCACCTTGTGAGCGGCAACTGCGTGTTGCTGCACGCCCCCGCGCAAATCGAGCGCGAATTTGCCGCACTGCCGCGCGGCAGCCTGTTGCTGGAGTGCCATGCCGAGCCGCGCTTGCGCTACCGCGTGCGTTTCAACACGCCACACGCCGATACCGCTTGGCAGCGCCGCCTGCCCGGCAAACTGCTCACCAAAGCATTTCAGGCAGCCGATAAAATCCTGCCTGCCACGCAAACGGCCTATGCCGGCAGCCAATGGTTTTCTGCCGACCGTGCAGCCTTGGCAGCTCTGCTGAACGCGGCAGATGAACAGGCCTGCGCCTTTTTCCGCAAGAAGCTTTGCCCGGACGAGCATTTCTTCCAATATTTGGTGAAAAGGCTACCTGAAACGGCAGGCATCAAGCTGTGGCCCAGCAACCATCGCCACATCCGTTTCGCCCCGGGCAGCAACCATCCTGATACGCTGGCTTTGGCAGAGCTGCAATCCCTGCAAAGCAGTCCGAATTGGCTGGCACGCAAAGTAGACGACGATACCGCGCTGCGCTTTTTAGACGAGATAGAAGGAGTAGCGTCATGACGGTGCCAGCGCAAAACCGGCTTTCAGGTAGCCTTTCGGTGGAAAGCACACCGCCGTTTTCCGTGTTGATGTCGCTGTATGCGCGCGAGCAGCCGGGGTATCTGCGCCAATGTTTGGCCAGTTTGGCCGCACAAACTCTGCCGCTAAACGAAATCGTGCTGGTGTATGACGGCGGGCTACCTGAAAACCTGGAAGCCGTGGTGGCAAGCTTTTCAGGTAGCCTACCGCTGAAGATTGTGCGGCTGCCGCAAAACGTGGGGCTGGGGCGGGCACTGAATGCCGGTTTGCAGGCCTGTGCGCACGAATGGGTGTGCCGCATGGATACCGACGATATCTGCCACCCCGAGCGTTTCGCGCGGCAGCTGGCTTTTGTGGCGGCGCACTCAGAGCTTGACGTGTGCGGCAGCCAGATTGACGAGTTTGAACACACCCCGGACGATGCCGCGCACAGCCGCCGCGTGCCCTGCTCGCACGAGGAAATTGTACGCTTTGCCAAAAGCCGCAATCCCATCAACCACATGACGGTGTGCTACCGCAAATCGGCCGTGCTGGCAGCAGGCAATTATCAGCACGCGCCGCTGTATGAGGATTACGATGTGTGGGTGCGCATGCTGCTGAACGGCTGCCGTTTTGCCAATCTGCCCGAAGTGCTGGTGTATGCGCGCGCGGGCGATGAAATGTATCGGCGGCGCGGCGGTTGGGCGTATGCGAAAAACGAGTTGGCCATGCAGCGGCGGTTCTACCGCACGGGCTTTTTGAGCGCGGCGCAGTCGGCGAAAAACGTGCTGTTGCGATTGCCGGTGCGGCTGCTGCCGAATGGGGTTCGGCAGTGGGTGTATCGAGTGTTGTTGCGGAAATAATTTCAGGTAGCCTATGGGATTGCCCCAACTGCCAAACGAGAAATAACGGAAATAATGAAAACGATAAAAATGATTCTGCGCTTTGTCGCCGCGGCCTTGGTGATTCTGATTGCGCCGGCGTGGTGGTTTTGGCCGCCGCGCGAGTGGACTCATCCCACGGCCACCAATCTTTCCAGCTACAGCCTGCTCTTGGCCGGTCTGCTGCTCTCCTACGCTTTGAGCCGCAACCTGACGCGTTTCCCCGGCGAGCGTTCCAAGCTGTCGGTGATTCCGGTGTCGGCCATCGGGCTGGGGCTGCCGCTGGTGTTTGCCGCCATGTTGCGCCTGCCGTATTCGGTGTATTACCTAGCCGCCGGGTTTGCGCTCACGGTGTTGTATCTGTTTGCCGAAACCTGGCTGGAAAAGCGGCACATCCGCCATCTGTACTATATTGATGTGGAAGGCATGCGCGATTTGCCGCAACTATCCAATATCCGTTGGCACGAGCTTGCCGAGCCGAGGCTACCTGAAACCGGCCGCGTAAACACAGTAGTGACCAATCTGCACGCGCCCGATTTGGGGGCGGATTGGCAGCGTTTCCTGGCCGATTGCACCTTGCGCGGCATTGCGGTATACAACATCCGCCAGGTGGAAGAGTCGCTTACCGGCCGCGTGAAAATCCGACATATGTATGAAAACGATTTGGGCTCGCTGCTGCCCAGCCCGGCCTATATGGCGATTAAGCAGGCGCTGGAAGCCTTGATGGTGGTGGCCAGCCTGCCGCTCACCCTGCCGCTGATGCTGGCCACCGCGCTGGCCATCCGGCTGGAAAGCCCGGGGCCGGTGCTGTTTGTGCAAAACCGCGTGGGCCGCGGCGGGCGCAAGTTTAAAATTTATAAATTCCGCAGCATGGTGTGCGATTCGGAAAAACACGGCGCACAACTGGCGCAGGAAGGCGACGCGCGCGTTACCCGCACCGGCCGCTTCATCCGCAAAACCCGGCTGGACGAACTACCGCAGTTTTGGAACATCATCAAAGGCGACATGGCACTCATCGGCCCGCGCCCCGAGCAAAAGGCCTTTGTGCAGCAGTTTGAGCAAAGCATCCCGTTCTACGGCTACCGCCACATCGTGCGCCCCGGCCTTTCCGGCTGGGCGCAGGTGATGCAGGGCTACGCGGGCAACACAGACGAAACCCAAGTAAAAATCGAGCACGATTTCTACTACATCAAGCACTTCTCCTTCGCGCTGGACGTGCTGATTCTGTTTAAAACCCTGAAAACAATCATCACCGGCTTCGGCGCGAGATAAGTTTCAGGTAGCCTTTTGCCAGTCTAAAGGCTACCTGAAAACCAATGCGGCGGGCTTTATGTGAAGCTAAAATACCCTCTGAAACAAAAAGGAAACCCCATGTCCATCATCCTCGTTACCGGCGGTGCCGGCTTTATCGGCTCACACACCGTGGTCGAACTCATCCAAGCCGGCCATCACCCCGTGATTATCGATAACCTCTGCAATGCATCGCCACAAGTTATTGGCCGCATTGCAGAAATCACTGGCCACACCACCACCTTTTATCAGGGCGACATCCGCGACCGCGAATTGTTGCGCCGCATTTTTGCCGAACATCCCATCCAATCCGTCATCCACTTCGCCGCCCTCAAAGCCGTGGGCGAGAGCGTGAAAAAACCGCTTGAGTATTACAGCAACAACGTTTCAGGTAGCCTCATCCTGCTGGAAGAAATGCAGCGCGCAGGCGTGAAAAGCATCGTGTTCAGCTCCTCCGCCACCGTGTATGGCGACCCGGACACCGTGCCGATTACCGAAACCGCCCCCCTCGGCCAAGCCACCAATCCCTATGGCGCGTCGAAACAAATGATGGAACGCATGATGGCCGATCTTCACACGGCCGACCCTGAATGGAGCGTGATTTTGCTGCGCTATTTCAACCCCATCGGTGCGCATCCCAGCGGCCGCATCGGCGAGCAGCCCAACGGCATTCCGAACAATCTGCTGCCCTACGTTTGCCAAGTGGCCGCAGGCAAATTGGCCGAGCTTTCCGTGTTCGGCGACGACTACCCCACTCCCGATGGCACCGGCGTGCGCGACTACATCCACGTTGTCGATCTGGCGCTCGGCCACGTGGCCGCCCTCGATAAAAAAAGCCGCGAAGCAGGCGTGCACATCTACAACCTCGGCACCGGCAAAGGCTCGTCCGTGCTGGAAATCGTCCGCGCCTTCGAAGCCGCCTCTGGCAAAAAAATCCCCTATGCCGTCAAATCCCGCCGCGCGGGCGACATCGCCGAATGCTATGCCGACCCCGCCCGCGCCGCCGCCGAATTGGGCTGGCATGCCGAGCGCAGCCTGGCAGATATGATGCGCGACTCTTGGCGATGGCAAAGCGGCAACCCGAATGGGTATTGAGATTAATGGTGGAAAGGCTACCTGAAAAAATAGGCTGACTATATTAGTAGTCATGCCACCTTCAAAAGATGGAGATAACACACTGCAGATTAAAGAAAAAAGTACAGAAAACTGCTCTGTCTCTATTACGCTGAAAATCTCTGCCCGTTCCGCTACCGATATTTAGGCATACAGTCCAACTCCTCGTTCCGGTTAGTTCTGCCGCACAATCCGTATGGTTATCAGCCATC
>CAUPYH010000114.1:0-4810 GCA_963515595.1 uncultured Eikenella sp.
TATAAGTATTCATGATTCACTCCTAATCATTGTTTCCAAACAAATAAAATAACACAGCCAAAATCGGCATATTCTTAATAAGCGGCGCAAACGGGTGCAGCCACATTTCAGGTAGCCTGAACGCGACAATCACGCTGTAGCCCAGTACTACGGCAAATTGTGCCAGCCATATAAAACGGTAATTTCTGAATTTTGTGAAACATAAAATCCCAAAAAATATGTCTAAAGCCGATGAGGCATAAAACGCTACCGCCTGCCATTCTGCCGCAATGCCTGCCCTCCCCAGTAAATCCAGCGACATATCTGCTGCCGTCAGAGCAGGCTGTACCCCACTCCAAAGCCATAAAAAACCCATCGAAAACCGCAACACGTCAAGCCGCTTCACTTTCAAACCTTTCGAATACACTACTCTGACCAATACCGCCTTGCTCACTGTACCGCAAGACGCAGTTATCATGATTGCTGCCGGCAGCTAAAGAAATATCACTGCCGAAATCAGCACTCCGGCCAACCAGAGGCTGCCTAAAAGGCTAGCAGCCTCCAGCCAGTAGAAATCCCTAACTACTCACGCCTTTGTAATGATGCAGGCTACCTGAAACTTGTTTATCCATGATTTCCTAAATTTCTGTTTAAAGAGAAATAAAGATTTAAAAATTTAGCGGAATCATCCGCATAAATTTAAGAAGTTACATCCCTCAGGCAAGGCTACCTGAAAATATCCGGTAATGTTTCAGGTAGCCCTATTTATCTTACCTGCAAACTACTTCAACGGAAAAATTTCTGAATCCCCGCGCCCAGCTTCAAAATCTTCACCATGGTGCCGGTGGAGAGTTTCAGCATTTCATTGGCCCAGATGGTAAGGGTGCCGATGAAGTCGTGGGTTTGCTGGATTTTCTGCTGCACGGCCTCGTTTTCCTGCGCGAACTCCGGGCTGTCGATTAAGGTTTGCAAAAACTGCTGGGTGGGCTCGATTTCGCGCTGCATCCGCACTTCGGCAATGGTACGGAATAGCGTCCACACGTCATCCGAAGTGGTGAAATGGTCGCGCCTGTCGCCCATGATGTGCACAGTGTGTACCAATAGCAAGCCTTGCAATTCTTTAATGCTGTTGGAAACATTGGAGCGAGCCATACCCAGTGTTTCGCAAATTTCTTCGGCATTCATCGGCCGCCCGATGATATACAGCAGCGCATGGATCTGCGCCACGCTGCGGTTCACGCCCCACTTGGAGCCCATCTCGCCCCAATGCAGGATAAATTTTTCAGTGGTCGGATTCAGTTTCATAGTGCGGCAGAGTTTATTTGTATCTTTAATTTCTGTCAATACAGAAATTATGAAATATTTTTCAGGTAGCCTTTTTATGGCCGTGTTTTAGCCATAAAAATTTCAGGTAGCCTCAATCACGCTAAAGGCTACCTGAAATCTGTTTCTTTCTACTTACAGGCCTTCCGGCGCCAGCTCAATTTGGGTGGCGCCCTGCCCTATCAAGCCGGCTTCGGCTTCCTGCCAGGCCTGATTTAGCTGTACGCAGGCTTCGCCTTCGGCTTTGAGGCCGAATAGCAGTCGGTAGCGCTGCTGAGCGGTGGGGGTGGCGGGCAGGCTGAAACTGCGGATGCCGGGATAGCGCTGTTCAATGCTAGCCATCAGGGCGCTGATACGGGATTCGGGCAAGTCGATCCAAGCGCTGATGCTGCGGCGTTCGGTTTGGTGTTGGAGATGGGCGTAGTATTCGTCGAGTACCCAAGCGGCCATGGGCTGTGCCATTACGGGAAAGCCGGGCAGGAAGTAGTGTTCGCGGATGGAAAAGCCGGCGATGTTGTTGTAGGGATTGGGAATCAGGCTGCTGTCTTGGGGAAACTCGGCCATGCGCAGGCGGATTTGGTGGCCGTGGCTGTCGAGGCTGTCGCCGTGTTTGAAGGATACGGATTCGATGTTGGCAGCGGCCTGCGGGTGCAGTATCAGCGGCAGGCCAAGGGCTTCGGCAGCAGCTTGGCGGGTGTGGTCGTCGGGCGTGCTGCCAATGCCGCCGGTAACAAAGGTGGGCAGGCCTTCGGCAAAGCTTTGGCGCAGGCGGTGGACGAGGATTTGGCGGTTGTCGGGAAGGTATTGCACGGAGTCGAGTAGCAGGCCGCGCTCTTTGAGCAGCTGTTTGAAAAAGGCAAAGTGTTTGTCTTGGCGGTTGCCGTGCAGGATTTCGTCGCCGATGATGATAAGGGAAAAGGACATGAGTTTTCCTTAGGAAGGAAGGCTACCTGAAACTATGATCGATGCTTTCAGGTAGCCTCTATGCAAATAACAGGCTACCTGAAAACTGGATTGCTGCTTGAGCTTCTCTAGAAACCTATGCTTTCAGCCAGCCTTTGCTGCTTAATAACTGGTGGCCGGCATGGGGCAATATTGGATAGGCGCGGGGCCGGTGGGATGCAGATCGCCTTCGGCCTGCGGCAGGATTTCCACTACAGCCACATCGCAGCCGTTTCCACCGCGTGAATACTGCACTTCATAATCTTTACCAGCCTGCGGGGTGAGGCTGGCGGCAAGTCGGCAGCGGTTTACCTGGCTGGTGGTTTCACTGGAAAACGCGCCGTCGAGCACCAACGCTTTGCCAGCAGGCACTACAAATTCTTTATACGACTCGCGGAACACCACGCCGGTATCGGCATTCACGGTGTTGCTGCGCTGAGTAGCAGGCATGCCCACCGAGAGGTTGCGGATGCGGCGCGGCAGGCCGCCGGTAAAACGGGTATGACGACGGCGGCCTTGTTTTTCTGCCCATTGCTCGCAGGTGCTATTTGGAATCATGCGTACCACATCGCGGCCGTATTGGCCGTAGATGCGCAGTCGTGCTTGGTTTTGCGCGTTATACGGCACTTCGCGGCGCACGATTTGCGATTTCTGAGACATAAAACAGCCGCTCAAAGCCAGTGCGGCACAAATAGGCAGCAATAAACTGATTTTCTTCATAAGACGTTCTCCGTTGGGTAAAAGTTAAGCTATTCGGCTACAGCAAATCCAGAATCTGCCCAGGCGCATCCAGCCGCGCATCAGCCGGCCATTCGTGCACCGGGTCACTCTCGGCGATGTAGCCCCAGTTGGCCAGTGCGGTACGCATGCCCGCATTTTTGCCCGCCACCATATCGCGCTCGGCATCGCCTACATATAGGCAACGCTCCGGCGCAATACCGATTTGCCGGCAGGCATGATGCATTGGTAGTGTGCTGGGCTTGGATTCGGCACAAGTATCACCGCTCACCACCACCGCAGGCGGGGCAATGAAGCCTAATTCTGGCACGAGCAGGCTGGTGAAACGGTGCGGCTTGTTGGTGATGATGCCCCAGGCAATACTGCGGCGGGCGAGCTGCTCGAGCATGGGGTTGATGCCTTCAAACAGCACGGTTTCATCACAAAAGCCGTGTTCGTATTCGGCCAAGTATTCCTGCCGCCAGCGCGGGTGGTCGGGATGGCCTTTTTCAATGCCCGTACCCAGCTTAATCAAGTAGTTGGCGCCGTGGCTGGCCACCGGCCGGATTTGCGCCATCGGCACGGCAGGCAGCCCGTTTCTGGCCAAAAGACGGTTGAGCGCCCCGCCCAAATCCAGCGCCGTGTCGGCCAATGTGCCGTCTAAATCGAATAATACAGCTTGAATCATAAGGTTCTCCAAAGAAGGCGGATGAGGCTACCTGAAAAGTATCTGGCGCAACCTTTACCACCGCTTACCGCCACCGCGAATTATAGCGCAGGAATAAAATCCGGTTAAAAATTTGCCGCCCTACTCCGCCTAATGCCTTGCTCTAGCGGAGAAATCCAGTTTCGGCGCCGTCTTTACAATTCCAACCGCCCTGCCCCGCCGCGCCCAAGCTGGTACAATGTGCCGCATTCCGTTTTGATTCGCACAAAGGAAAAACGATGAAAACCCAAACCTTCCGCCTAGCCGCCGCAGCCGTTTTAGCTATGGCCATCGGCAGCGTCCAAGCCGGCGGCATCGAAGCCCTGCAAAAATTCAACGCCGACACCGACGGTATCAGTGGCAGCTTCAGCCAAAGCGTGCAAAGTCGCAACAAAACCCGCAATGCCCAAGGCCGCTTCAGCATCCTGCGCCCCGGCCTCTTCAAATGGGAATATACCAGCCCCTACAAACAAACTATCGTAGGCGACGGCAGCCACATTTGGCTCTACGACATTGATTTGGCGCAAATCACCAAAACCGCGCAAAACCAAGCCATCGGCGACAGCCCCGCCGCCATCCTCTCCAATAAAGACGCCCTCTCCGCCAGCTACACCCTGAAAGAAGATGGCTCCGCCGGCGGCATTGACTACGTATTGGCCACGCCCAAACGTTCCAACGCCGGCTACCAATACATCCGCCTCGGCTTCAAAGGCGACGACCTGGCCGAAATGCGCCTGAAAGACAGCTTCGGCAACCAAACCACCATCAAATTCAACAACCTGAACACCCGCCCCAACCTCTCCCGCAGCCAATTCCGCTTCACCCCGCCGCAGGGAGTGGATGTATTGACGCAGTAAGAGCGGTTGAGTTTATCGGTATGAAAAGGAAAGGCTACCTGAAGGTTTCAGGTAGCCTTTATTGAGTCAGTCAGCAATATATAACTAACCTTTTTAATGCGCCTCTTCCCAATTCATCCCCACGCCCACTTCAGCCACCAGCGGCACGTTCAACATCCCCTCATCCACTTTCGCCATAATCTGCGGCAGTTTCTCTTTCACTAAATCCAGTTCGGCTTCGGGTACTTCCAACACCAGTTCGTCATGCACCTGCATAATCAGTTTGCTCTTCAGGTCGTCTGAAACC
>CAUPYH010000115.1:0-4553 GCA_963515595.1 uncultured Eikenella sp.
ACGTGGCCGCTGCCTTCGCCGTAGCTGTGCAAAATACGGCGCACTTCGGCGCGGACGGATTCGGGCGTGCCGAACAGGGCGGCGGGGTCGAAGTTGCCCTGTAGCGCCACTTGGCCGCCCACGCGCTGCCGTGCCCGGCCGAGGTTTACCGTCCAATCCAAGCCGAGCGCGTCGGCGCCGCTTTCGGCCATCAGCTCGAGCCATTGGCCGCCGCCTTTGGTAAACAGGATAACGGGCACGCGGCGGCCTTCGTGTTCGCGGGTGAGGCCGCTGATGATCTGGTGCATATAGGCCAGGCTGAACTCGGGGAAAGCGGCGTCGGAGAGCAGGCCGCCCCAGGTGTCGAAAATCTGCACGGCTTGGGCGCCGGCGGCGATTTGTTCGTTCAGATAGGCGGTTACGGCTTGGGCGGTGATATTGAGGATGTGGTGCAGCAGCTCGGGGCGGCGGTAGAGCAGGGTTTTGATTTGGCGGAATTCTTTGCTGCCGCCGCCTTCCACCATATAACAGGCGAGGGTGAAGGGGCTGCCGGCAAAGCCGATCAGCGGCACGCGGCCGTTCAGCGCGCGGCGGATGGAGGAAACGGCGTCGAATACATAGCGCAGTTTGGCCATATCGGGCACTTGCAGCGCGGCAATGTCGGCTTCGTTTTGCAGCGGGCGGGCAAACTTTGGGCCTTCGCCTTCGGCAAAATAGAGGCCCAAGCCCATGGCATCGGGCACGGTGAGGATGTCGGAGAAGAGGATGGCGGCATCGAGGCCGAAGCGGTCGATGGGCTGGAGGGTTACTTCGGTGGCCAGTTCGGTGTTTTTGCATAAGTCCAAAAAGCCGCCGGCACGGGCGCGTACGGCGCGGTATTCGGGCAGGTAGCGCCCGGCTTGGCGCATGAGCCATACCGGGGTGTGGGAAATAGGCTGTTTGGCGAGGGCGCGCAGGAAGGTATCATTTTGCAGGGTGGTCATGGTAGGGTTTGTGTGGTGTGGATGAAAGACGAATCATAGCACAGGCAGGGCGGGGAATTGGGGCTACCTGAAAACCAGCAATCGGTTTTCAGGTAGCCTTTTACCGTGCACGGGTTTGCTGGATGTGGATTGGGACCAAGTCCGGCATTCCTCAGCCTTTGTGTTGTGTTGCGCCTGTAGCTAGGCCAAATTGAGTGATACGGTTCGGAAAAGGCGGATTCGAGAATCCGGCACGCTCCGAAAGCAAAGGCTACCTGAAAACGAAGTTTCTGAAGGAAGCCGAGTTTCTGCGGAGCGAACCGAAGTTTCTAAAGGAAGCTAAGTTTCCGCAAAGTTAAAATTTAGTCTCGAGGGAACTTCACTTTCAGGTAGCCTTTAATCCAATCTATGCGTGGCTATTTGGGAAGTAGAATTTAAGAATCCGATCTGTGGGATTCTTGACGGGGAGGAGGGTATCTACGGGCTACCTGAAATTTCAGGTAGCCTTTACTGTATTCTAGTTTAGCCGATACGTTTGAACGGGGGCAGGCAGGCGAGGAGTTGTTTGCCGTAGCGGGCGGTGAGGATGCGGTTGTCGAGGATGGTGACGCGGCCGTAGTCGTGTTCGGTGCGGATGAGGCGGCCTACGGCTTGGGTGAGTTTGATGCCGGCTTCGGGCACGGTGATTTCCATGAAGGGGTTGCCGCCGCGCTGTTCTATCCAGCGGCTGCGGGTTTTTTCGATGGGGTGGTCGGGCATGGTGAAGGGCAGTTTGGCGATGATGACGTGGGCGCAGTCGCTGCCGGGCAGGTCGAGGCCTTCGGCGAAACTGTCGAGCCCGAACAGGATGCTGGCGCGGCCTTCGGCGATGGCTTGGCGGTGGCGTTCGAGCAGGATGGCTTTGGGCAGGTCTCCTTGGATGAGCAATAGGGGCAGGTGGCTTTCAGGTAGCCTTAAGGCCACGTCTTGCATTTGTTTGCGCGAGGAGAACAAAACGAGGGTGCCGACGGCTTCTTCGGGGCTGATGAGTTTGGGCAGCCATTCGGCGATTTCGGCGGTGTGGGCGTCGGCCTGCTTGGGGCTGGCGGCCACGGGCGGGATGTAGAGCTCGCCTTGGGCGGGGAAGTTGAAGGGGCTTTCCAGCGCGAGGGTGGTGGTTTCAGGCAGCCATTGCAGGCCGGTTTGTTTCAATAAATGGTCGAAGCTGCCGAGCGATTGCAGAGTGGCGGAGGTGAGGATGGCACCGGCGGCGCGGCGCCACAGGCCGGCGGCGAGCATGGCGGCGGCGCTCACGGGGGAGGCGTGGAAGGAATAGTCGGTTTTGTCGCTGTTGTGGCTGCATTCGATCCATTTGGCCAGCGGCGGGGCGTCGCCCGCGGGCTCGGTGGCGAGCAAGTCCCACACGGCGCTGATTTGCTCGATGCGGGCGCGGAAAATGCCGAATTCGCTGCTGAGGCGGTCGATTTGGGCGCTGTCGCTGTCTTTTTCGCGGCGGGCGGCGGAGATGGCGTCGTTGAGGCCGTTGGCGTGTTTGTAGAGGCTTTGCGCGGCGGCGGCGGTGTTGGACACGAGCAGGGCGAGCCCTTCGGGGATTTGGCCGTCTTGCCACAGCCATTGCGGATCGCGGCCGCTGTCGTTGTAGGCGAGCTCGGGGGTGTCGCCGAGGTGGAACTGCCATTCGTAGAGGCTGTCGAGCAGGGCGGCGGCGGCTTCGTCGGCCAGGTTGGCCAAATCGGCTTTGTCGGCTACGGCGGCGATTTTGTCGGTGATTTGCGGCAGTTTTTCCAGCGCCCACACGGCTTGGTTCAGCGAATGCTCGGCGGCAAACTGGTTGAGCGCTTTTTTGGGCAGGTGGTGCGCTTCGTCGATGCAGTAGAAGCTGTGTTCGGGCGCGGGCAGGATCACGCCGCCGCCCATGCCGATGTCCACCATGAGTAAATCGTGGTTGCTCACCACCACATCCACGGTTTCGAGCGTGTCGCGGGCAAGGTAGAAGGGGCATTCGGGGCGGTTGGGGCAGGCGGCTTTGAGGCAGCCGTAGTTGTCGTTGTTTACCTTAAGCCAGAGGGTGTCGTCGATTTTCTCCGGCCAGGTGTCGCGGTCGCCGTTGAAGCGGCGTTCGGCGAAGGCGTCGGCCAGCTCGCGCAGAGTTTGGATTTCTTCGGGCTTGGGTTTGCTGTCCCACAGGATTTGCGGGGTGTCGAAGCCGACCAGGCTTTGCTGCGCCTGGCTTTGGGTGAGCTGGTAGAGCTTGTAGGGGCAGAGGTAGCGGCCGCGCCCTTTGGCCAGGGCAAAGGTGAGCTCGAGCCCGCTTTTTTCCACCAAAAACGGCAAATCGCGCCCCACCAGCTGCTCTTGCAGGGCTACGGTGGCGCTGGATACCACCAGCCGCTTGCCGCGCGTTTGCGCCATGATGCCGCCGGCCAAAAGATAGGCTAGGCTTTTGCCCACGCCGGTAGGGCCTTCGATTACGGCAATGCTCTCGCCCTCACGCTTGGGCGGCTCTTCGCCGTCGGCCTTTTCCAGCGTGCGCGACAGGGTGTTGGCCACGGCGGCCAGCATTTCGCGCTGCGCTTTGCGCGGGCGGAAATGGGGCAGGTTTTCGCTGATGGCCTGGTAGTGGCGGCGGATGGCGTCTTTTTCTAAATCGGTGAGCATGGCGGTGGCGGCTGGAAAGAAGCGGGTATTATAGAAGATTATGGGAGGGCTTGGGCGGGAGTGGAGGCTACCTGAAAAATATAGGACAGGGCAGAGAAGGCATAGGTGTGCCAAAATCAGAATAAGACAACGCCATATTCTTCATGGAGACGGCTATAAGCTTTCAGGTAGCCTGTTGCGCGATAAAGGCTACCTGAAACCCGATGGCGTGCGAAATGAAAGGCAAGTACAATCCGCCGAATCAACCATCAAACAGCTGGAGAGTGAAATGTCTGAACTCTTGGAATTTTTCCGCACCGAAACCGTGGGTGCGGCGGCAGAAACGCTGGATTTTTGGCTCAACGAATGCAGTTTGGACGAAGCACCTTCGGCTGAGGAAGTGGCGCAGTGGCAGGCGGTGCTGGACGAGCGCGGCGGGCGGTTTGTGCGGCTGGCGATGATGTGTGCCGATTGGCTTGAGGAGCACCGGGCGTGAACCGCTGGCTGTGGCTGAGCGTTTTGTGGTTTGCGGGCATGATGTATGCCTTGCTGCTGCATCAGGGCGGCAACGCGCCGCTGCCGTTTGCCCATTTCGATAAAGTGGTGCACGCGGCTTTGTTTTTCGGCCAGTTTTGGCTGCTGGCTAAAGTGTTTTTGCTGCGGCGGCGGCCTGTGCCGTGGAAAGCTTTGCTGCTGGCGGCGCTGGTATTGGCTGCGGGCAGCGAGTGGGCGCAAGGTGCGCTTACGGCATCGCGGCAGGCCGATTGGCGTGATGCGGCAGCAGATATGGTTGGTGCGGCGGCAGCGCTGTATTTTGCCGCACAGGTGCAGGCGGCGCGCGCCGGGAAGCGGGCGGGCTTGGACGAAAAGTGTTGAGATGATGCTTGCTAAACGCCGCCACCGGGCTTATAATGCGCCTTCTTTCGGAATGTAGCGCAGTCTGGTAGCGCACTTCGTTCGGGACGAAGGGGTCGG
>CAUPYH010000116.1:0-4545 GCA_963515595.1 uncultured Eikenella sp.
GGTTGAGGCGCTAATAGATAAAACCACTCACGTCCAACTTGTCGTAGCTGCTCAGACTATCGGTATAAACAATGCTGTCCGGCATGATTTTCTTTTTGATAACAGGCATTAAAGTATCGGACTTGGCATTATCCACCACAACGGTATAAACCCGTCCGTTGCGTTTCAAAATGCCGAAGACAACCACTTTTCCTGCCGCACCGCGACCACGTCTGCCTTTACGCCGTCCGCCGAAATAGCTTTCGTCCAACTCGACAGAGCCCTCAAAAACCTCATCGGCAGCCAAGGCTAGATAATGGCTGATGACCATACGAATTTTGCGGTAGAACAGAATAGCGGAGTTGGGCTGAATGCCCAAAATATCGGCAGCGGAACGGGCGGTAACTTGGAGTACAAAAAATTCAAGCAGTTTATTTTGAACTCTCTTACTTAATTTACAATTGGTTATCTGCATTTTCGTAGCCTAGCATAACTACTAATCTACGTCAGCCCCTCATTTTTAGCCCCACCCAAGGATCTATCCAACCTTGTATATTAGGAGAAAACTGATAAAGATTATCTCCTCCCTACAACCCAATCGGATCCTGACTCACAAACCTCCCGGCCTCGGACTCGTAATACCGCATCAGATTGTAATGCAGTCCGGTCTCTTCATCATAATACTGGTTCTTCAATCTGAACGGCTGATGCACGTTCCGATAGACCCGCCCATCCTTTTTCAGCCAACCCCAGGCGGTGTATTCGCCTTACTACAACAGATTACCGTAGAGGTCGGTCATGGTCATCTTCCTCGGTATGCCGACTTGGAGCGTAGCATTGCAATTTAATCCACTATTATGCGCGGGATCAGAAGGGAAAAGCATAGCGGGCATGGGTGGAAGTCAAAAAGGCTGCTTGATAGGTTTCAGGTAGCCTGTCCAATCGGAGGCTACCTGAAAAACCAAATGGCCGAAGCAAAATGCCGCCTACCGATCGCAAAAAAAGCTGCCGGGATACCGGCAGCTTTTGCATTGCAATCAGGCAAAGTAATTAATACATGCCTTCACGCTCTTCGCGGGTGCTGATGTAGATGTTTTTCACCTGGGTGTAGGCTTCGAGCATCATTTTGTGGGTTTCGCGGCCGATGCCGGAAGTTTTGTAGCCGCCGAAGGGGGCGCCGGCAGGCAGGCGGTTGTAGCAGTTCACCCACACGCGGCCGGTTTCCAGGGCGCGGGATACGCGCAGGGCGCGGTTGATGTCGCGCGTCCACACGCCGCCGCCGAGGCCGTATTCGCTGTCGTTGGCCAGCTGGATAACTTCTTCTTCGGTTTTGAATTTAATCACGGTGGCTACCGGGCCGAAGATTTCTTCTTGGGCGATGCGGCTGTTGTTGCTGTCGGCAGCAATCAGGGTGGGCTCAACAAATTCGCCTTTGCCCAGCTCGCCTTCTACTTTTTTACCGCCAGTGATGATGCGGCAGCCTTCTTGTTCGCCGATTTGCACATACTTCAGGATGGTGTTGAGCTGGCCGGCGTTCACTTGGGCACCCATTTGGGTGTCGTCTTCCCAAGGCAGGCCGACTTTCACTTTCTTGAACTCTTCAGACAGGGCGGCTACGAATTTGTCGTAAATGCCTTCCTGCACGAAAATGCGCGAACCGGCACAGCACACTTGGCCTTGGTTGAACAAAATACCTTTTTGCGCACCTTCCAAGGCTTTGTCGAAAGGCATGTCGTCGAAGAAGATGTTGGCAGATTTGCCGCCCAATTCCAGAGTGGAAGGAATCAGCAGCTCGGCAGCGGCGATGCCCACGCGGCGGCCCACTTCGGTAGAGCCGGTGAAGGCGAGCTTGTTGAAGCCTTTGTGGTGCAGCATGTATTCGCCGGATTTGCTGCCTTTGCCGGTAATCACGTTGAGCACGCCTTTGGGCAGCAGGTGGTTTACTTTTTGGGCAAAGGAGAGCAAGCTCAGTGAGGTGCTGGAAGAGGGGTGGATAACGATGGTGCAGCCAGCGGCCAGCGCGGGAGCAATTTTCCAAGCGGCCATGAGGAAGGGGAAGTTCCACGGAATGATTTGGCCAACCACGCCGATGGGCTCGCGCAATACGATGGAGAGATCCTCTTCATCCAGTTGGTTGGCGCTACCTTCTTCGCCGCGAATTACGCTGGCGAAATAGCGGAAGTGGTCGGAGGCCAAAGGAATGTCGGCGGCGCGGGTTTCGCGGATGGGTTTGCCGTTATCGAGCGTTTCCTGCAGAGCGAAAAGTTCGGCATTCTCATCAATCACATCGGCAATTTTGTTCAGAATAGCAGCGCGCTCGGCTGAGGTGGTTTTGCGCCAGGTTTTAAACGCAGCCTGTGCAGCAGCCACCGCGGCATCCACGTCGGCGTCGGTGGCGTCGGTGAATTTAGCCAAGAGTTCGCCGTTGGCGGGGTTGTGCGATTCCAGCAGGTTGCCGGGCTTTGTCCACTTGCCATTGATGAGCAGACCGTATTCGCGGTCGAAAACGTTCAGATTTTTAGCCATTTCGTTGGTTCTCCTAAGAATTGTGCGGGGGCTGGCTGCCCACTCCCAATAACATAAACAGCATTCGATTGATGCTGTGGGCGCAGCATATTCTTTTTTGCCAACTCTTTCAAGGATGCGTATTACCAAACCGGGCTTGTTTACAGATTAAAGGCTACCTGAAAACGAAGCTTCAATGCAGTTAAAATGCCGCACAGGTTGCCTTGCCACGCTATTGTTTCCGCAGAGCTTGCACGCTCTGCCGTTTGGGATGAAAATGACAATATAACAATAAATAATCAGCCTGCCGCCACAGCCGCGGGCGGGCAAAACACATCAGGCCGGAACCGGTTTTTTGTTGCCGCAGAAGCGGAGGAGGATAAGCAATGCAAACGATTAAAAAAATTGATGCCGCAGCCCTACGTGCGTTTACCGAGGCCGCCTTTAAGGCATACGGTTTCGTGCCGGACGAAGCGGCGCAGATTACCGACGTGCTGATGGCTGCCGACCTCTGCGGCGTGGATACGCACGGCTCGCAGCGGCTGGAAATGTACCGCCAGCACATCAACGGCGGCTTCGTGCGCATCGGCGCCCGGCCGGAAACCGTGTTTGAAACGCCCGTATCGGCCGTGGTAGACGGCCACGCAGCCATGGGGCAGCTCGTATCGCGCTATGCCATGCAGATTGCCATCGACAAGGCCAAACAAAGCGGCATCGGCATGGTGTCGGTGCGCAATTCCAACCACTACGGCATCGCCGCCTACTACAGCAGCATGGCCGCCAGTCAAGGCCTGGTGGGCATTTCCATGACCAACTCCTTCCCCATCGTGGTGCCCACCTACGGCCGCACTCCGATGATGGGCACCAACCCCATCGCCGTGGCCATCCCCGCCAGCCCAACCGATTTCAGCCTCGATGCCGCCACCTCCGTGGTTGCCTTCGGCAAGCCCGAGGTATACCTCAAAAAAGGCCTGACCGCCCCACTGGGCTGGGCGATTAACAGCCAGGGCGTGGACGAAACCGACCCGCAGATTATCGTGGAATGCGTGCGCCAAGGCTTGGGCGGCGGCATGTATCCCTTGGGCGGCAGCAGCGAGCTGTTCGGCAGCCATAAAGGCTACGGCTATGCCGTGCTGGTGGAATTCTTCTCCGCCTGCCTCTCGCAAGGCACCACATCCAACCACACCATGAAAAACGGCCATGCCGGCATCTGCCACCATTTCGCTGCCTTCAATCCGGAAATCTTTGGCGATGCCCAAGCCATCCGCAGCCGCTTCAGCGCCTACCTGCAAGAGCTGCGCGAATCGGCGAAAGCCGCCGGCCAAGAGCGGATTTACATCCACGGCGAAAAAGAAGCCGAATGCTGCCGCGAACGCAAACAAAGCGGCATCCCCATCCTGCCCAAAACGCTGGACGAAATGCGCCGCTTGGCCGAGGAGCTCGGGCTGCCGTTTGAGTGGTAGGGCTTGAATACAGCCGTGATAAAGGCTACCTGAAAATTTGGAAAGCAATTTTCAGGTAGCCTGACGCAAGACGGCCACCAACAACACATACCTTCTATGACCGGACAAAAACAATATCCCAAAACCTACCGCTTCAGCCCCAACCCCACCGGCAAACCCTACCAACCAGACCCCGCCAACAAAGAGAGTGATTTGGAAACGGCGCGGCGGATACAGCGGAGGCTGCTGTATCCAAAATTCGGTTTTCTCACCGGATTCCTGCCACTGTTCATAGCCATGGTGTATGAAAAGCTAACCGGTGAGCCGGTCGAAGGCTTCATCATCTTCGGGTTTTGCTATCTGTTTACGGTTTGGCCGCTGGCCATCGGTCTCACCCTGCTTTTCGGCAGCTGCCCCTACTGCCATAAGACCCAAGGCCTCAACGGCCGGGTGTATACCCTGACCGGCCGCGAAATTTCCGCCTCGCGCGGCGTATCGCCGTTTATCACGAAATGCATCCGTTGCGGCGCGCCCTTGTCGGTGAAGGAAGTGGAAGCTGCCTACCGTCGGCTGGAAAAGCAGGAAAAGGCTACCTGAAAGTTTTTCAGGTAGCCTTTTA
>CAUPYH010000117.1:0-4380 GCA_963515595.1 uncultured Eikenella sp.
GTTAGGCGGCTTGGGCAGAATAGAAACAGGCTACCTGAAAAGTTTCAGGTAGCCTGTTTTAGATTTCAGATGGAGGTTGCTGCAGTTTGCGGCATAAATCGCGGCAGTATCGGCGTTGTTGTCGGCGTAGATAGAATTGCACCAACCAGCGCGGCAGCCATTTTTTCAGGGTAACGGATTCTGTGAAGTTGAGTTCGGTGTGGCCGTTGTCCAATGCGGTAAAGCGCCCAATCCAGTGGCCGGAAAAGGAATCGTTTTCCATGTCGAATGCCCATAGGTTCGGCGGCTGGGATTGGGTAACCGTAAACAGGGTGCTGATGCCGGATGGGCTGTATTCGCGAAATTGGGTGGCGTTGAGCTGCTCGATTTTCTGCACGTCGCTGCGCCAAGCGTAGTCAGTGAGTGAGGTAACCGTGTTCCATACGGTTTGGATATTGGCGGGGACGGTGTGGCGGATTTGGGATTGGATGGGCATGGGTTTGGGCTGGATTGTGTTTTGCAGCAGGGCGGTTGAATCGGTATGGGTGCCAGGCTGCGCTGCGGGCTGAATGTAAGGCTACCTGAAATCTTCAGGTAGCCTATTTTACTATTTAGCTGCCGCTTCGGCTGCTTCGGGCTGTGTGCCTTCTTCCTGCCAGCCGCTGCCGATGGCTTTGTAGAGGTTGAGCAGGTTGAGGCCAGAGGCGAGTTGGTTGTCGAGTAGGTTTTGGCTGAAGTCGTGGGCGCTGAGCTGGGATTGCAGGGCGGTGTCGAGGGTTTTGCGGCCGTAGCGGAAGAGTTGGCGGTCGTTGCGCACTTGCTGTTTGGCGGTGCGTTCGGCCTGCTGCAATTCTTGCTGCTGGACGTTGAGGGCGTGTTGGGCCTGGTAGGCGTTGTCTACGTCGGCGAGGGCTTGCAGCAGGGTTTGGTCGTATTGCAGCAGGGCGGTTTGCAGGCGGGCGTCGGCGGCTTGGATGTTGGCGCGGATGCGGCCGGCGGTGAAGAGGGGGAGTTGTACGCCGATGCTGAAGAGGCCGCCGTTGCCGCTGCGGGCGCGGTTGAAGGGGGCGAGGTCGCTGTTGAGCTCGATGCGGCCGGTTTGCCAGAGGAATTGGATGTTGAAGCGGGGGAGGAGGTCGGCTTTGGCGCTGGCGAGTTGGGCGCTGCGGGCTTGGATTTCGGCGGCGCGGGCGCGCAGGTCGGAGCGTTGGTTGAGGAGGCTGCCGGGCCGGATGCCTTGCGGCGGGCTGGGCAGGTGTTGCAGCAGGGCGGCTTGGCGCATGGCGTTGCTGTCGAGGCGGAAGGTTTGCGGGGTTTGGCCGATGAGCACGGCGATGCTGCGCTGCTGGGCGTCGAATTGGGCTTGGAGGGTGCTTTGGCGGGCTTGCAGGGCTTGGATTTGGGCGGCAATGGCGGTGGTGTCGTGGGCGGTGGCGTGGCCGGCGTTGAAGCGGCCAGCGGCGTAGCGTGCCAGTTCGTGCAGGGTGGCGAGCTGTTGGGAAACGAGGGTTTGCTGCTGCTGGATGTGGGCGGCGCGCAGGTAGTGTTCGGCGATTTGGGCGGAGACGAGCAGGCGGCTACCGTGTAGCTGCTCTTGGCTGCCGAGGGCGGCGACGCGGGCGGCATCGGCATCGCTGCGTTTCTGGCCGAAGATGTCGGGCTCCCAGGCGGCGCGGAAGCTGGCGGAGGTGAGGTTGCCGCCGTTGCCGAGGTAGGGGTCGCGGCGGTGGTTGCGGTAGCCTTTGGCATCGGCAGCGAGGCCGGCGCTGGGGAGGAGGTCGGCTTCGGCCAGGCGGGCGGTGGCGCGGGCTTCTTCGAGCCGGCTGCGGGCGATGGCGATGCTGTGGTTGTGTTGTAGGCCTTGTTCGATGAGGCGGCCAAGCTGGGGGTCGGGCCATTGTTGCCACCAGCGGGCCAGGTTGGGGGCGGAATCGGCCTGGCCGGTGTGTTGGAAGTTTTCAGGTAGCGTGATGTTGGATTGGCGGTTGATTTGGGTGGCGGTGCAGGCGGTGAGGAGGAGGGCAAGGGCGATGGGGAGGAGTTTGGGCATGGTGGTTTCCTTGGGTGGGGCTACCTGAAAAGATAGGTACCGTTTTCAGGTAGCCTTTCGGCTAGGTGGCGGGCATGATTCTTGGGCAGTTTGCCGTTTGGGCTACCTGAAAACCCGTCTTCTTTTTTCAGGTAACCTTTATTTAATTCTGCTGTGCCAGCATCCGGCGGAAGCGGATGACGGCGATGGCGGTGAAGAGGATGCCGGACACGGCGGTGATGGCTACGCGGTGGCGGATCACGCTCCAGCCGGCGCCCCGGAAAATGATGTCTTTGGAGAGGGCGGTGAATTGGGTCATGGGCGAGAGTTCGGAAAGGCTGCGCAGCCAGGGCGGCAGGTTTTCGATGGGCGAGGTGCTGCCGGAGAGCAGGAATACGGCGATATACACGATGATGCACAGCAGGCTGAACTGCGGCATGGTGGGCGCCTGGGTGGCGAGCAGCACGCCGAGCCCGGCCATGGCAAACAGATACACGGCCTCGCAGAACACGAACAGCGCCAATGAGCCGTTAATCGGCACGCCCACGGCGCGGTGTACCACCAAGAGCAGCGAGAGCAGGGAGGAAACCAGGATAATCAGGCCGTTGGCCAGGATTTTGGCCATCACGATTTCGTTCGCATCCACCGGCATCACCAACAAATGCTCAATCGTGCCGTGTTCGCGCTCGCGGATCACGGCCGCGCCCACCAGCAGGATGGTGAGCAGGGTGGCATTGCCCACTAGTTGGTTGAGTGGCATAAACCATTCGCTGCGCAGGTTTTCGTTGAACAGCACGTTCACCACCGGCTCGAAGGGTGCGGCGTTGCCGTGCCGCCCCAGATAGGCCGCCGTTTCGCGGTTTACGATTTGGCCGATGTACACCGAGCCCACGCCGGCCTGCGACATGGCGGTGGCGTCCACCAATAATTGCAGCTCGGGGCGTTTGCCGGCCAGGAGGTCGGCGGTGTAGTCGGGCGGGATAACCAGCACGAAGCTGTATTCGCCCAAATCCATGGCGCGGTCGATGCGGCTGCCGTCAATGTCGTCTACCTGCTTGAACTGCGGGGCGATCATGGCATCGCGGATGCGGTAGGTGAGTGCGCTGCGGTCTTGGTCGTAGACGGCCAGCGCGGCGTTTTTCACTTCGGTGGTTACGTTTTGCGACACGGAATACACGGAAAAGCTGAACATAAACACCAACAGCGCAAACAGCGCGTAATCGGTGAAGAAGCTGCGGATTTCCTTGCCGCCCAGATACCAAACGTTGCTTATCCATTGGCGCATATCATTTCTCCTGCTTTTTCAAAAGCAGCCCGGCAGCGAGCCAATAGGCAGCGAAAAACAGCAACAGCGTGCCGCACAGCGTATCTACATTGCGCCAGCCCAGGCCTTTGGTGATAACGCCCAGGCTGATGGTTTGAAACCAGCTGGTGGGGCTGAAGATGCCGATCCATTTGCCGGCGCCGCTCAAGGTGGATGCCGGATAAATCATGCCGGAGAAATCCAGTGCCGGAATCATGGCCAGAATCGCTGCCGCGAAAATGGCCGCCACCTGCGTGCGCACGAAGGTAGACACCAACAGCCCGAAGCCGGTGGAGGCAAACACGAAACACAGCACGCCGGCCGTGAGCGCGATAAACGAGCCTTTCAGCGGCACGCCCAGCCCGAACACCACCACGCCGAGCAACACCAGATAACTTAAGAACGAGAGCAGCACATAGGGCAGCTGCTTGCCGAAAAGATATTGGAAGGTGGAAGCGGGCGAACTGTAGAGGTTCATGATGGAGCCGATTTCTTTTTCGCGCACCACGGATAGGGCGGTGAGCATGGCGGGAATCATCATCAGCGAAAGCATTAAAAAGCCCGGCGTGAGCGCGTTGATGCTTTTGAAGGTGGGGTTGTAGATGAAGCGGGTTTGCAGGCCGCCGCCGGTGTTGATGCGGATGCCTCGTTCGCGGTAGAGCTCGGCCATATAGCGGTTGAGGATGCCTTGGGCATAGCCGTGGAGGTTTTCGCCCACAAACGGCCACGAGCCGTCGAAATAGAAAGCCAGCTGCGGGCGGCGGCCGAGAGTGAGGTCTTTGCCGAAGCCGGGCGGGATTTCAATCACCATACGCGCGCTGCCGTCGGTGAGCACGGCGTTGATGTCGTTACGGGTGGCGAGGCTGGCCCGTTGGCGGAAGTAGGACGAGCCGTCGAACTCCTGCGTTAGCTCGCGGCTGTAGTGGCTTTGGTCTTGGTCGAGCACGGCGAAATCCATTTCGTTTACGTCAAACGACACGCCGAGGCTGCCTGAAATCAGATACACCAAGGGGCCCAGCAGGGCAAACATCAGGCGGATGCGGTCGCGCAGCAGCTCTTTGCCTTCGCG
>CAUPYH010000118.1:0-4377 GCA_963515595.1 uncultured Eikenella sp.
GCGAATTTCGATTTCACTTCGGTACACCGTCGCAACAGCTTAAAACCCTGCGGAGGGGGGTATTGGCTAATCTGCAGCGGCTCCTTACATTTTCAGCAGTTAGCCGCCCCTTCCTCACCTATCATGGAAAGGTCGGCAGTTTTTTATCCGGATTCGCCGCAACTGAGGCTACCTGAAAACTTGAGGCTACCTGAAACCGGCACTTTGTCCATAGCCAAAGCTATGATTTTTCCTACCGAGCCGAAGGCAGCACCAACAGCACCGCAAGCAGGTTCACGCGGTAGGAAGTGAAATGCGCTTTGGCTATATAGTGGATTAAATTTAAATCGGGACAAGGCGGCGAGCCGCAGACAGTACAAATAGTACGGCAAGGCGAGGTAACGCTGTACTGGTTTAAATTTAATTCACTATAATCATGCCCACTTTTCAGGTAACCCCAATCCACACCATGCCTCCACACACACTTTCCGCCCTGCTCTTCCAAATGCAAAGCCGGCTCGGTATGTATATCAACCCGCCCACGCTTCCCAGCCTGATAAACTTCATCAGCGGCTACACCATGGCCACCCGCTGCCACCATATCGACGAACCCGACACCCTTCACCCCTTCCACGATTTCGTTGCCCAACAACTGGGCTATGCCGAATCCACCGCTGGCTTTGCCAACATGATCTTGGCCTACGTCTGCGGCTTCAGTCCTGCCGATATCGATTGGCCGAATTTCCTTTCCCAGCCGATTTCCACGCACCAGCACGCCCAAGCAGTAGAACTGTTTTACCGGCTGCTAAAAGCCCACCAAGCATCCCATTGATCCATCCGCCCAAGGCTGTATCAGTAAAGGCTACCTGAAACCGCATGGCTAAGTGTAACAGCCTCAAACCACCAAATCCCATCACAGCCGGATGCTCATTTTCAGGTAGCCTCAGGCCGATTCAAACCCAGGCTACCTGAAAACACCAATTAACCCTGCCTCTGCCCTTGTGAAAACCCGCCCTGCCCCTATTTGCCCGTATCATCCCCCCCATCATCAAAAGGACAACCCGTGAATCCCCTGCTCCAACTTGGCGAAGAGCCGCGTTTCGACCAAATCCAAACCGTCCACATCCGCCCTGCCCTCGAATCCGCCCTCGCCGAAGCCCGAACCGGCATTGCCGCCGTTAAGGCTCAAAACGAAGCCACCTGGGGCAACACCGTGGAAAAACTCACCGACATCACCGAGCGCGTCGGCCGCATCTGGGGCGTGGTATCGCACCTCAACTCCGTGGCCGATACCCCTGAACTGCGCGCCGTGTATAACGAGCTGATGCCGGAAATCACCGTATTCTTCACCGAAATCGGCCAAGACATCGAGCTTTACCAACGCTTCAAAACCATCAAAAGCTCCCCCAAATTCGCCGCCCTAAGCCCGGCGCAGCAAACCAAGCTCAACCACGACCTGCGCGATTTCGTGCTCAGCGGTGCCGAGCTGCCACCCGAAAAACAGGCTGAATTCGCTGCCCTGCAAACCGAAGGTGCCCAGCTGGCTGCTAAGTTTTCGCAAAACGTGCTCGATGCCACCGATGCCTTCGCCCTTTATTTCGACAATGCCGAGCCGCTTTCCGGGCTACCTGAAGACGCCATGGCCATGTTTGCCGCCGCCGCACAGGCCGAAGGCAAAAGCGGCTACAAAATCGGCCTGCAAATGCCGCACTACCTCGCCGTGATGCAATACGCCGACAACCGCGAACTGCGCGAAGAGGTATACCGCGCCTACGTTACCCGCGCCAGCGAGCTTGCCAACGAAGGCCGGTTCGACAACAGCCCCAACATTACCCGCCGCCTGGAAATCACCCTGCAAGAAGCCAAGCTGCTGGGCTACGCCAACTTCGCCGAGCTTTCGCTGGCCACCAAAATGGCCGATTCGCCCGCGCAAGTGCTGGACTTCCTGCGCGATTTGGCCAAACGCGCCAAGCCCTTCGCCGAACAAGACTTTGCTGCCGTGCAGGCCTTCGCCCGCGACACCCTCGCCATCGAAAACCCGCAGCCCTGGGATTTGGCCTACGCCTCCGAAAAACTGCGCCAGGCCAAATATTCGTTCAGCGAAACCGAAGTGAAAAAATACTTCCCCGTAGGCAAAGTACTCCTCGGCCTGTTCGCCCAAATCAAACGGCTCTACGGCGTGAATTTCACCGAAAAAACCGTGCCCGTATGGCACCCCGACGTGCGCTATTTCGAGCTCTCGCAAAACGGCGCGCACATCGGCGGCGTGTATATGGATTTGTACGCCCGCGAAGGCAAACGCGGCGGAGCATGGATGAACGACTATAAAGGCCGCCGCCGCCTGCCCAATGGCCAGCTGCAAAGCCCCACCGCCTATTTGGTGTGCAACTTCACCCCGCCCGCAGCAGGCAAAGAAGCCCGCCTCTCCCACGACGAAATCCTCACCCTTTTCCACGAAACCGGCCACGGCCTGCACCATCTGCTCACCCAAGTAGACGAATTGGGCGTGAGCGGCATCAACGGCGTGGAATGGGATGCCGTAGAGCTGCCCAGCCAGTTTATGGAAAACTTCGTGTGGGAATATGATGTACTGCGCGGCATGTCCGAACACGAAGACAACGGCGCACCGCTGCCGCAGGAATTATTCGACAAAATGCTCGCCGCCAAAAACTTCCAACGCGGCATGTTCCTCGTGCGCCAGATGGAATTCGCCTTGTTCGACATGCTGATTTACAGTGAAACCGATCCCGCCCGTCTTTCCGGCTGGGCTCAAGTGTTGGACAACGTGCGCCGCGAAGTGGCCGTGGTGCAGCCGCCCGCCTACAACCGTTTCGCCAACAGCTTCGGCCACATCTTCGCCGGCGGCTACTCGGCCGGCTACTACAGCTACGCCTGGGCCGAAGTGCTCAGCGCCGATGCCTATGCCGCATTTGAAGAAAGCGGCGATGTGGCCGAATGCGGCCGCCGCTTCTGGCAGGAAATCCTCGCCGTGGGCGGCTCGCGCAGCGCCGCCGAATCTTTCCAAGCCTTCCGCGGCCGCGCCCCCAGCATCGACGCCCTACTCCGCCACAGCGGCTTTGATTTAAACGCCGCCTAAACTGCAGGATAGGGAAAAGGCTACCTGAAAATCGGTTTTCAGGTAGCCTTGACTATGCCGTTTCAAATCATTACTGCTTCATCGCATTCACCAGCGCGTTCACGTTGTAGCGGAACATCTGCTCATAAGTGGCGGCGGGGGCGCCACGGCTCAGGGCGTCGGAATAGAGCTTGCCGTTGACGCGGATGCCGGTTTCGCGCGAAATGCGTTCCACCATGCGCGAATCTTTGATGTTTTCGCTAAACGCGGCGCGGATGCCCTGGCTGCGGATTTGGCGGATTAGGGCGGAAACCTGGCGGGCGGAAGGCTCGGCTTCGGTGCTCACGCCTTGCGGGGCGATGAATTCGATGCGATAACGTTTGCCCATGTAGTTGAAGGCATCGTGCCCGGTGAGCACTTTGCGCCTTGCTTGCGGCACGCTGTTGAATTGGGTTTGCGCCCATTGGTGCATGGCATCGAGGCGGGCTTGGTAGCCGTTGAGGCGCTGCTGATAATAAGCGCGGCCTTGCGGATCGACTTTAACCAGCGCGTCGGCCACGTTTTGGGCGTAGGTTTTCATCAGCACTGGGTCGTTCCACACGTGCGGGTCGAATTCGCCGTGATGGTGGTGGCCATGGTCATGACCGTGGCCGTGGTGGTGATGGTCGTGATCATCATCGTCGTGGTCTTCGGCCTTCATCGGCTGGATGTTTTTGGTGGCCTCGGCAAACGGCACGCCGCTTTGGCGGATGCCGCGCATCACCGCAGCCTGCTCGAAGCCCAAGCCGTTTACCAGCACCAGCTTGGCATTGCGGATGCGCTGCATATCGCGGCTGGTGAGGTTGTAGGCATGCGCATCTTGGTCGGGGCCGACCAGGTTGCTCACGTTCACGCGTTCGCCACCCACCTGTTTGGCCACATCGCCCAAAATGCTGAAGCTCGACACTACTTCCAACGGCGCGGCATACAGGCTGCCGGAAAATAGCGCGGCAATCAGGCCGAGTTTCCAATGTTTCAAATTCATCTTTTACTCCTTATGTTTGTTTGTCATGTGAGCCTTCCGGCTCGTCCGTGGGGCTACCTGAAAGATTTCAGGTAGCCTTTTTACTAATGTGCGAATTTCAAAACAGAAAATTCACCACAAACGTACAATGCAGCGCCCCCTGCTGGCACAGCCGAACGGAGCGCGGTTTTTCGGGGAATAAGGGCTTGCATGTTCGAAGCGGCGCAGCCGCAAGTTGCAGCTAATCCAATTTCTCTTTGCGCCCGAAAAACCGTGCGAAGTGAGGGAAGTTTGGCAAAACCAAACCTGTGCCCGCAGT
>CAUPYH010000119.1:0-4320 GCA_963515595.1 uncultured Eikenella sp.
CTGGCCAAAACCAAAGGCCGCAAAGTATGGTGCTTCTGCGGCGACGGCGAGATGGACGAGCCGGAAAGCCAAGGCGCTATCGCTTTGGCCGCCCGCGAAGGCTTGGACAACCTGATTTTCGTTATTAACTGCAACCTGCAGCGTTTGGACGGCCCGGTGCGCGGCAACGGCAAAATCATCCAAGAATTGGAAGGCAACTTCCGCGGCGCAGGCTGGAATGTGTTGAAAGTGATTTGGGGTCGCCGTTGGGACGGCCTCTTGGCACGCGACACCAACCACGCCCTGAAACAGCGCATGGAAGAATGCCTGGATGGCGACTACCAAACCTTCAAGTCCAAAGACGGCGCATACGTTCGCGAACACTTCTTCAACACGCCCGAATTGAAAGCCCTCGTGGCCGATATGTCTGACGACGAAATCTGGGCCTTGAACCGCGGCGGTCACGACCCGCACAAAGTTTATGCTGCTTATTATGAAGCCGTAAACAACGCCGACGGCCGCCCCACTGTAATCTTGGCCAAAACCATCAAAGGTTACGGTATGGGTCAGTCCGGCGAAGGCCAAAACGTTGCCCACCAAGCCAAAAAAATGGACGTGAAGTCGCTCAAACAATTCCGCGACCGCTTCGGCATTCAGGTAACCGACGAGCAAATCGACAGCGGCGACCTGCCCTACTTCCGTTTTGCCGAAGACAGCCCGGAAATGCAATACTTGCGCGAACGCCGCAATGCTTTGGGCGGCTATCTGCCTGCACGCCATCCGAACAACGAAGCCTTACCGATTCCACCATTGGAAACCTTCGACGCCCAGCTGCAATCCAGCGGCGAGCGTGAATTCTCCACCACCATGGCTTTCGTACGCATTTTGGCTGCCTTGTTGAAAGACAAGCAAATCGGTCGCCGCATCGTGCCGATTGTGCCCGATGAAAGCCGTACCTTCGGTATGGAAGGCATGTTCCGCCAATACGGCATTTGGAACCCGAAAGGCCAGCAATACACCCCGCAAGACAAAGACCAACTGATGTTCTATAAAGAATCCGTTGACGGTCAAATCCTGCAAGAAGGTATTAACGAACCCGGCGCCATGGCCGACTGGATTGCTGCTTCCACCAGCTATGCCAACAACCGCTATGCAATGATTCCGTTCTACATTTACTACTCCATGTTCGGTTTCCAACGCGTCGGCGATTTGGCTTGGGCTGCCGGCGATATGCACGCACGCGGCTTCCTCTTGGGCGGCACCGCAGGCCGCACTACCCTGAACGGCGAAGGCCTGCAACACGAAGACGGCCACAGCCAACTGCAAGCCGACCTGATTCCGAACTGCGTCAGCTACGACCCGACCTTCCAATACGAAGTGGCCGTAATCGTACACAACGGTCTGCAACGCATGTATGTGGATAACGAAGACGTATTCTTCTACATCACCCTGATGAACGAAAACTACGCCCACCCCGCCATGCCGCAACGCAAAGGCATCGAGCAGGAAATCCTCAAAGGTATGTATCTGTTCCGCGAAGGCGGCAAAGGCGACAAACGCGTTCAGCTGATGGGCTCCGGCACCATCCTGCAGGAAGTGATCCACGCTGCCGATTTGCTGAAAAACGATTTCGGCGTGGAAGCCGACATCTGGTCTTGCCCCTCGTTCAACCTGCTGCACCGCGAAGCCATCGAAACCGACCGTTGGAACCGCCTGCACCCGGCTGCCGAGCAGAAACTGCCCTTCGTGAGCCAGCAGCTGCAAGGCCATGCCGGTCCGGTTGTCGCCGCTACTGACTACATCCGCAGCTTCGCCGACCGCATCCGCGCCTACATCCCCAAAGAAAACGGTGACTATGTAGTGCTCGGTACCGACGGTTTCGGCCGCTCCGACAGCCGCGCCAACCTGCGCAGCTTCTTCGAAGTAGACCGCTACCATGTGGCTGTGGCCGCGCTGGACGCTTTGGCCAAACAGGGCAAAGTGGGTAAAGACGTGGTGCAGAAAGCCATCGAGAAATACGGCGTTCAAACCGAAGTTGCCCCCAGCTGGAAACGCTAATCCCGGCCTGAAGTTTTCAGGTAGCCTTGCCCCCGCGGTAGAGGCTACCTGAAAAACAGAAAAGGAAAAATATGAAACCCTTATTCGTTGTATGCTCCGTCGCCTTGCTGGCTGCTTGCGCTTCCAATGCGCCGGTGGTGCAGGAAGAAAGCACCAGCTACGACAGCAGCACCCAAGCACGCGTGCGCCTTTACGGTCAAAACCAAAAACCCACCATCATGGTGAGCGGTATCGACTGCGAAGCCGAAGATCGGCGAGCCCGCCGCGGCCATAAAGTGAACGTGGGCGGTAGTTTGGGTGATGCGTTCGGTTCGTTTGCCGGTACGGCCAGAAGTCGCAGTTTGGGCATAGCCGAAACCGAACACAGCAAAAACATCGGACAAATGAACGGTATCCTCTCGCGGGCATTTTTCCGCGAGTATGCCGTGCCGGCCGGCAAAGCTGTGAACGTACAGGCTGCCTATATCGGCTTGCGGAATGCGATGGAAGGCGCTACCGAAACCGTCATCCAACACGAAGGCTCGTGCAACACCCGCATGGCTTCATTCGTGCCCCAGGCCGGGCACGATTACGAAGTGATCGGCCTGTCCGGTCGGCGCTGCGCCGTGGCCGTGTATGAAGTCAGCACTCAAGGCGAGTTGAAGCCGGTGGAATTGCAAGATGCGGTCAGCTGCCGAAGAAGGCGTTAATTAACCAATCCAACCGAATACCAAAAGGAACTCTTATGAGTATTGTAGAAATCAAGGTCCCCGATATCGGCGGACACGAAAATGTAGATATTATTGCCGTGGAAGTCAAAGCCGGCGACACGATCGCGCTGGACGACACCCTGATTACCCTGGAAACCGATAAAGCCACCATGGACGTGCCTGCGGATGCGGCCGGTGTCGTGAAAGAAGTGAAGGTGAAAGTAGGCGACAAAGTCTCCGAAGGCGATGTGATTGTGCTGGTGGAAGCCGCCGGTGCAGGCGCTGCTGCCGCTCCGGCTGCCGCACCCAAGGCCGAAGCCGCTCCCGCCCCTGCTGTGCCCGCCGCAGCTCCGGCTGCTGCCGCCAATGTTCAGGTAGCCGTGCCCGATATCGGCGGTCACACCGATGTGGACGTGATTGCCGTAGAAGTGAAAGTGGGCGACACCGTGGCCGTGGACGATACCCTGATCACTCTGGAAACCGACAAAGCCACCATGGACGTGCCCAGCACCGCCGCCGGTACGGTTACCGCCGTGCACATCAAAGTGGGCGACAAAGTGTCTGAAGGCAGCATCATTATCGACGTGGCCGCAGCCGGCGCACCTGCCGCTGCTGCGCCCGCCGCTGCCGAAGCGCCCAAAGCCGCTCCCGCGCCTGCCGCCGCCCCGGCTCCTGCTCCCGCTGCACCTGCCGCTCCGGCCACTGCCGCCTACGGCAGTGCACCCGTGAACGAAGCCGGTTTCGCCAAAGCCCACGCCGGCCCCTCCGCCCGCAAACTGGCGCGCGAACTGGGCGTGGATTTAAGCCTGGTGAAAGGCAGCGGCAACAAAGGCCGCATCACCAAAGACGATATCAAAGCCTTCGTTAAAGCCGCCATGCAGGGCGGTGCAGGCAAGCCTGCAGCTGCCGGTGCTTCTTTGGGCGGCGGCTTGGATTTGCTGCCGTGGCCGAAAGTGGATTTCGCCAAATTCGGCGAAGTCGAAGTGAAAGAGCTCAGCCGCATCAAGAAGATCTCCGGCCAAAACCTGTCGCGCAACTGGGTAATGATTCCGCACGTTACCGTACACGACGAAGCCGACATGACTGAGCTGGAAAACTTCCGCAAACAGCTCAACAAAGAGTGGGAGCGCGAAGGCGTGAAACTCTCGCCCCTGGCCTTCATCATCAAAGCCAGCGTGGCCGCGCTCAAAGCCTTCCCCGAGTTCAACTCTTCGCTCGACGGCGACAACCTGGTGTTGAAAAAATACTTCCATATCGGCTTTGCCGCCGACACCCCCAATGGCTTGGTGGTGCCCGTGATTAAAGATGTGGACAAAAAAGGCCTTAAAGAAATCAGCATCGAGCTGGGCGAATTGAGCAAAAAAGCCCGCGAAGGCAAGCTCAAACCGCAGGAAATGCAGGGTGCCTGCTTCACCATTTCCAGCTTGGGCGGGATTGGCGGCACCGGCTTCACCCCGATTGTGAATGCCCCCGAAGTAGCCATCTTGGGCGTGTGCAAATCACAGATGAAACCGGTATGGAACGGCTCCGATTTCGAAGCCCGCCTGATGTGCCCACTCTCCCTGTCGTTCGACCACCGCGTGATCGACGGCGC
>CAUPYH010000120.1:0-4297 GCA_963515595.1 uncultured Eikenella sp.
CTATTTGTACTGTCTGCGGCTCGCCGCCTTGTCCTGATTTAAATTTAATCCACTACAATCCGCCCGACCAAGTTGCTGATGCCGTGCTAAAATCCGCCCGTTGCCAGATAGGGATAACGGCCATTCCGTTGGCCGGGCGATTTTCAGGTAGCCTCTCCTCGGCTTGAGGCTACCTGAAAATTTTCATATCCATCCGGCCGCTCTTGCCATCCATTCAGAATACGAAAGCCCATGATCCGACACCGCCTCCTCCCCATCTTCACCGCCCTCCTGCTCGCCGCCTGTACCGGCCTTGGTACGCAAATGTCTGCCGAAAGCTGGCGCGACGATGCCGCCACGCCCGAGTTTGAAGCCTCCGGCCGCATGGGCGTGAAGGAAAACGAACGCGGCAGCTATGCCAATTTCGATTGGCTGCGCACGGCCGCCGTGCAGCTGTTTGAAGTGAAAACCCCGTTGGGCAACAGCGTGGGGCGTTTGTGCCAAGACGGCGGCGGGGTGCAGGCGGTGGCGTCTAACGGCCAAGTTTACCGCGCCGACACCACCGCCGAACTCAGCCGCCAGCTGCTCGGCTACGACCTGCCCGTGGCCTATATCGACCGCTGGGCCAACGGCCTGCGCGTGCCCGGCGAGCCCTACAGCGTGCTGCCCGACGGTCGCCTGCAGCAAATGGGCTGGAAAATCCAACGCAATTTGGGCGAAGACGGCCAAGTACGCATGTTGCTGCTGGAGCGTACCGGCCTGAGCCTGCGCCTGGTGTTCGACCGCTTCGGCCAGCCGGAGCAGCGCCCCGGCAGCTGCGCAGATCATGCCGGGCAGGCCGTATGATGCAGCCGCATCCCGCCGCCCTTGCCTTTCCCGCCCCGGCCAAGCTCAATCTCGACCTGCGCATCATCGGCCGCCGGGCCGACGGCTACCACCTGCTCGAAAGCATCTTCTGCCTGATTGATTTGTGCGACACAATATGGCTGCTGCCGCGCGAAGACGGACAAATCATCTTGCACAACCCCGCCGGCGGTATTCCGCCCGAACAAGATTTGAGCCACCGTGCCGCCCGCCTGCTGCAACAGTTTTCAGGTAGCCCCGACGGCGTGGAAATCTGGCTGAGCAAACATATTCCCAGCGGCGGCGGGCTGGGCGGCGGCAGCTCGGATGCCGCTACCGCGCTGCTTGCCCTCAATCATTTGTGGCACACCGCCGTGCCGCCCGAAACGCTGCAGGCGCTCGGCCTGAAGCTGGGTGCGGACGTGCCGTTTTTTCTGTTCGGTCAAAGCGCTTTTGTGCAAGGCATTGGCGAAATCCTGAGCCCGCTAGCCGTGCCGGAACAGTGGTATGTGGTGGTGCGCCCCAATGCACATGTGGCCACCCCGAAAATCTTCGCCCACCCTAATCTCACCCGCAACAGCCCGCCCTGCGCGCAACCCGGTTTCGCGCAACTGCAACCTTTCCGCAACGATATGCAGGCCGTGGTGCTGGCCGAATATCCGCCCGTAGCCGCCGCCTTCCGCCTGCTGCAAAACTACGGCACGCCGCAGCTGACCGGCTCCGGCGCCTGCCTGTTTATCGCCTGCGCCACGCAAGGCGAAGCCGAGTATATCTATGGCAGGCTACCTGAAAATCTGGCTGCCTGGTGCGTACGCGGTTTGGATCGGCATCCCTTGCAAACCATCTTGGGAAATAACAAAAATATCAGGCACGCTTGACAACGTGCCGAAAAAAACGCATAATTCGTTCCTTTCCTGAATCGCCTGCCGCAAGAGCAGGTTTGTACTGGGGATTCGCCAAGTTGGTTAAGGCATCGGATTCTGAATCCGACATACGTAGGTTCGAATCCTACATCCCCAGCCAGATTCGTAAACAATATAATTGGGGATTCGCCAAGCTGGTTAAGGCACCGGATTTTGATTCCGGCATGCGTAGGTTCGAATCCTACATCCCCAGCCACCTTACAAAAGCATGTCGCGTACATGCTTTTATTTTTGTTGCCGCATTCATTGTGCAGCAACAGGCTACCTGAAAACGAGCATAGCGAGTTTCGCCAAAACAAAATCAGCATGGAAACTAGAGCGACAGGAATTTTCTTGCCATAGAAACGCGTTTATTCAATTTTGATTGCTCCACTAGGGGTTAGATAAACCACACACAGGCATTCATTGCCTAACCCTAATATCAAGCCGACAAAATTGGTGGATATTCCACACAAACAGCACTTTGGTTTTGCCCGCGCTCGGCGTATAATTCGCCGTTTGCAAGCCAGTCAAACCCAAATGCAAGGGAGCGGCAATGTTTCCCACAGTCGGCGGCGAGACCGCAAACAACACAGGTAATGAAGAAATGGCATATGAAAGTTTAATGGTATTCGCCGGCAACGCCAGTGTCGGCTTGGCTGAAAACGTGGTCAAACACCTCGGTATTTCCTTGGGGCGCTCCTCCGTAGGCAAATTTTCCGACGGCGAAATCGCCGTGGAGCTCTTGGAAAACGTACGCGGCCGCGACGTGTTTATCTTGCAGTCTACCTGCGCTCCCACTAACGACAATCTGATGGAGCTGCTCACCGTGGCCGACGCGCTCAAACGCGCTTCCGCCGGCCGCATCACCGCAGCCATCCCCTATTTCGGCTATGCCCGCCAAGACCGCCGCCCGCGCTCCGTACGCGTGCCGATTTCCGCCAAGCTGGTGGCCAATATGCTTGCCACCGCCGGCATCAACCGCGTTTTGACCGTGGATTTGCACGCCGACCAAATCCAAGGCTTTTTCGATATTCCGGTGGACAACATCTATGCCACCCCGATTCTGATTCACGACATCCTGCAACAACGCATCGAGAACCTCACCGTAGTCAGCCCCGATATCGGCGGCGTGGTGCGTGCTCGTGCCGTGGCCAAGGTGCTGAACACTGATTTAGCGATTATCGACAAACGCCGCCCCAAAGCCAACGTGGCTGAAGTGATGAACATCATCGGCGATGTTCAAGGCCGTACCTGCCTGATTGTGGACGACATGATCGACACCGCCAACACTTTGTGCAAAGCCGCTTCCGCCCTGAAAGAGCGTGGTGCAGAACGCGTATTGGCCTATGCCACCCACCCCGTGTTCTCCGGCGAAGCCGTGAACCGCATTGCATCGTCTGATATCGACCAAGTGGTGATTACCGACACCATCGCCCTGTCTGATGCCGCCCGCAACTGCGACCGTATCCGCCAGGTTACGATTGCCGGTTTGCTGGCCGAAACCATGCGCCGCATCAGCAACGAAGAATCTGTCTCATACCTCTTCAACGAGGATGTGGCATCCCCGGGAGCATTGTTCCTCCCGTAATCCCCGCCGTCAGGGTTGGTCGCAGCCCGGCAGACGGCTTTTTTAACTTAAATGGAGTTTTACCATGTCTTTCAAAATTGAAGCCCAAGTGCGCGAAGAGCAAGGTACTGGTGCGAGCCGCCGCCTGCGCCGCGAAGGCCGTGTGCCTGCCGTAGTTTACGGCGCCGGCTCTGACGCCACTGCTGTTTCCGTTGACCACAAAACCGTATTCTTTGCCCTGCAGAAAGAAGAGTTCCACACCGCCATCATCAAACTGGCACTGAACGGCAAAGAGCACGACGTGATTGTGCGCGACTTCCAGATGCACCCCGTTCGTCGCGAAGTGCGCCACATCGACTTCCAAATCGTGGAAGCCGGCAAACCGATCAAAATCCGCCTACCGCTGCACGTGGTTAATGCCGAGAAATCTCAGGCTGTTAAACTGCAAAACAGCCGCGTGGCTCTGCTGAGCACCAGCGTGGAAGTGCTGCTGGATCCGAAACACATCCCGTCTGAACTGGTTTTGGATTGCGAAAAAGTTGTGGCCGGCGATGTATTGCACCTGTCCGACATCCAATATCCGGAAGGCGTGGAAAGCACCTCCCTGCGCCGTGGCGCCAACTTGGCCGTAGCCACTGTAACCGCCGCAGGTAAATAAGCCGGACGGCTTTGATAACAAACCCCGCTGCAATGCGGGGTTTTGTTTGGCCAGTGTTGCGGTGTAAAGGCTACCTGAAAAGTTGTAGACTGCGGTTTCAGGTAGCCTCTTCGTATTTGAAAAGGCTACCTGAAAAACCTCTACCATCTCCTTCAGCCATCAGCCTGCTGCGTTTGGTGTTAAAATTTTGCCCAAATCACAAAATTACGGAAAAACCATGAACCACACTGTTGAAGTCAGCCCCATCAGCCGCCCCGTGCTTGTTCCGCCAGGCGGGCAAAATAAAGTCTTGCTCCACTCCTGCTGCGCTCCGTGCAGCGGCGAAGTGATGGAAGCCCTGCTCGC
>CAUPYH010000121.1:0-4294 GCA_963515595.1 uncultured Eikenella sp.
TTGGGGCTGTTGCTTTCAGGTAGCCTTTTCAAACCTTAAGCAATCAAATCAATAATATTGTTACGAACCACGCCAGCAAGGTATAGCCTAAGGTGACACTCACTGTAAACGCCACACGCTCCCAGCTTTTAAACCACGGTATCAACCAACTGCCGATCGCGGTGGCAAAACAGGATACGGCAAATGCAGTAAATCCGTAATTCGACCACCTTATTGCACCTTCCACATCGTCGCCGGTCAGAGTTTTCAAATCAGCCAACGCCAAAGAGCGATTTTCGCAATAGATGGACAGCAACCACAGCGTAACAGCAAACGCATAGCAAACGGATGGGGTAACATAGCGTTTCATGATTCAGCTTTCTGCGGTGCAGGTTGCTTTTCCATGTTCAGGCAGCCTGCACAATCATTTTGCAAACTGTTTCAAAAAATTCAAATCGTTATCAAAAAACAGCCGCAAATCATTCACGTTGTAACGCAACATAGCGAAGCGGTCGAGACCGATACCAAAGGCGAAACCGGTGTATTTTTCGGGGTCGATATTCACGTTTTTCAACACGTTGGGATGTACCATGCCGCAGCCGCCGACTTCCAGCCATTTGCCGTTTTCGCCCATGATGTCAATTTCGGCGGACGGTTCGGTAAACGGGAAGAAAGACGGACGGAAACGTACCTGCAAATCATCACGTTCGAAAAAGCGGCGGATAAAGTCGGTGAACACGGCTTTCAAATCGGCAAAAGTTACGCCCTCTTCTACCCACAAACCTTCAGCTTGGTGGAACATAGGCGAGTGCGTAGCATCGCTGTCCACACGGTAAACGCGACCGGGGGCGATAATGCGGATGGGCGGCTCTTTTTTGTCGAGCATGTAGCGGATTTGAATCGGGGAAGTGTGCGTGCGCAAAACATCGCCGTTTTCAACGTAGAACGTATCCTGCATGGCGCGTGCCGGGTGGTTTGCGGGGATGTTCAGGGCTTGGAAGTTGTGGAAATCATCTTCGATTTCCGGGCCGTCCGCCACTTCAAAACCCATGCCGTGAAAGAGTTCGACCACGCGCTGCAAAGTCAGGGTTACGGGATGCAGACCGCCATTTTCCTGCGCGCGTCCGGGCAGGGTAATATCGAGTGCTTCGGCGGCAAGCTGGGCTTGCAGTTTGGCTTCGGCCAGCTCGGTGCGTTTGGCATCGTAGGCGGCTTGGAAACGCTGTTTGCATTCGTTGATGAACGCGCCGACGGTTTTTTTCTCTTCGGGCGGCAGGCTGCCGAGCTGTTTGAGCAGGGCGTTGAGTTCGCCGGTTTTGCCGAGATACTGGGCTTTGACAAGTTCGAGGGCTTGCTGGTCGGCGGTGTTTTGGATGGCGGCAATGCCGGCGGCGGCAATTTGTTCTGCGTTTTGCATATTTATTGTGAAATGATGTTGGAAATGGGGGCGGCACACCTGCAGGCTACCTGAAAAATCCGGCAACAAAACCGAAGGCGGGAAAGGCGGCATTTTAGCCGAAAATGGGCTGTTTTTATAGCAGACCGGCAAAGCGGACGATGGACAAAACTAGGCTTTGCCCTGCATATTGTGGTGTTCGATTTTGAAACCGCCGTTACGGTAGGCAGCAAAGCGGCGGCGGGCGGCGGCAAGCTGGGGTTCGCTGCGGCCGACGATTTCTAGCACACGCTCCGGCGTACTCGGTACATGGCTCCATAAGTCTGCCGATAAATTCAGCACCACCAGGCTGCTTTCCGTTGCGGGCAGGGCTTCGCCTTCGGCCAGCAGTATCGGCGGTTCTGCCGGGCACGGGTTTTCTTCGGGCTGCCAGATTTCGTGCGGCAGGAAGCTTTCGGCTTCGAACGCCCACAATTGGCGGTCGAGGGTTGCCAGCTGCTCCGTGCCGCCGCACCAAGCCAGCACGCGGCAGCCGGCTTCGACCGCGCGTTTGGCCAAACGGCAGGCGAAGGTTTCTAAATCGGCAACGTGGGTGTAGAAGGTAACGGTGGGCATGAGGGCTACCTGAAAAATGGCGGGGAGGCTGGGGTCGGCAAATCGTTTGCCTGCGCCCTGCGGCCGGATTGGCTGCAAATGGCTTGGGCAGGGTGTTTGGCGTTTTCAGGTAGCCTGTATTGTTACCCGCCGCGCTTGTTCCCGGTGGGGAATATCGCGGGCAGGCTACCTGAAATCCGGTTAAGGCTAAAGGCTACCTGAAAACGCAAGCGGCAACGTAGTTAAAACGATGTTTTGGCGCAGCAAGGCCGGGTTTCTGCGGAGCTAAATCGGCTTTCGGAGATTTCGTGTTTTCAGGTGGCCTGAGTGCATTTAATGTTGCCGGTCGAGCCAGCGTTCGGCATCGAGAGCGGCTTGGCAGCCGGAGGCCGCGCTGGTGATGGCTTGGCGGTAGGTGTGGTCTTTCACGTCGCCCGCCGCCCAAATGCCTTCGATGTTGGTTGCGCCGACGTTGTCGCCGCTGCCGCCTTTGGTTTTCAGGTAGCCTGCGTCGTCCATATCGAGCTGGTCTTTGAAGATGTCGGTGTTGGGTTTGTGGCCGATGGCGATGAATACGCCTTTGACGGCGATGTCTTCGCTGCGGCCGTCGTTGAATTTCAACCGCGCGCCGGTTACGCCGCTATCGTCGCCCAATATTTCTTCCAATACGGCTTCGGTTTTCAGGATGATTTTGCCCTCTTCCACTCGGCGCATCAGTTTGTCCACCATGATTTTTTCGGCACGGAAGCTGTCGCGGCGGTGTATCAGGGTTACGGTGTTGGCGATATTGGCCAGGTAGAGTGCTTCTTCCACGGCGGTGTTGCCGCCGCCGACTACGGCTACATCTTGTTTTTTGTAGAAAAAGCCGTCGCAGGTGGCACAGGCCGACACGCCGCGTCCGGCAAAGATTTCTTCGCTCGGCAGGCCGAGGTATTTGGCCGATGCGCCGGTGGCCACAATCAACGCGTCGCAGGTGTATTCGCCCGCATCACCGATGAGCTTGAACGGGCGCTGCCGCAGTTGCGCAGTGTGGATGTGGTCGAAAACGATTTCCGTGCCGAAGCGTTCGGCGTGGGCGAGGAAGCGCGCCATCAGTTCGGGGCCCTGCACGCCGTCGGCATCGGCAGGCCAGTTGTCCACTTCCGTGGTGGTCATGAGTTGGCCGCCTTGTTCCAAACCGGTGATGATGACGGGGTTGAGGTTGGCGCGGGCGGCATAAACGGCGGCGGTGTAACCGGCGGGGCCGGAGCCGAGGATGATGAGTTTGTGGTGCTTAGGCATAGTCTTCTCCAAATAAAATGACGTTTATTGTACCCGCTTTCGTACATAAAAACACCGCCGGCAATATGGCAGGCGGTGTATAAGCATTTCGTACTTATTAGGGGTTGGCAGCAGCTGGTTTGTTGGCAGCCGGACGGGTGGCGACAGGTTTGCTGGCAGACGGTTTAGCTGCGGAAGTAGCTGGTTTAGCAGCCGGAGTAGCCGGTTTGGCAGCAGCTGGTTGCGGTTGTTGCTGTTGAGTAGCAGGGCGAGCAGCCGGAGTACGGGCAGTCTGGCCATTGCCAACGGTAATTTCTGAAGAAATCTTCTGATAAATGCCGTTACCAATGCCACGTACGTTTTTAATGTCTTCAGGAGATTTGAACGGGCCGTTGGCGGTACGATATTCCACGATTGCAGCAGCTTTAGCCGGACCGATACCGTTCAAGGTTTGCAGCTCTTGTGCAGTGGCAGTATTGATATTAACTTGTGCTAATGCCCAAGAAAAACTCAGCAAGCTAACAATGACGAATAAAAACTTCTTCATAATTTTAACTCCTTGAAGTCTAGTAAAAAAAGGTATTACTAATCGCAACTATAAGTTAGTACCATCCATAGCGCAACTAGTTTTACCTTTAAATAACAAATAATTGCACTTTGCACACTTACTTATATAAAGTTGCCGAACCATCCATCTAATCCACCAGCATAACCTTTTAATAATAAATGAAATTAAATAGAAATCTGTATTCTGCTTAGAAGTCAAATATACCCATACATCCCAACAGCTTTTTATAATATTAGATATAAAGCTTGCCAAAGCTACAACCCTGGTTATCCAACTTTATACACAGATTAAATAATTTCCGTCCAAGGCTCAAGAGGCTAGCAGAATATTACACTCAGCTAGCCTCTTTTCTTTTCTTTTCTTCTCTGTCCTCTCCACCCCTTCATTTTTCTAGTTCCCCTCACTCTACTTTCTTTTCATTCCTTCTCTTCCTTCCACGCCACAAAGCGAACACCCGCTGTTGGGCGGGTGTCGTAAATAGGTGTTTGGCAGTGTCC
>CAUPYH010000122.1:0-4242 GCA_963515595.1 uncultured Eikenella sp.
GCCACCAGCGCGGTTCGAAGCCTTCAATCCGCTCCACCGGCAGTTCTTTGCCGATGAGTTCTTTAATGGCTTCAAACATTTTCTGCTCGTCTTCGTCCATCAGCGAGATGGCCACACCCTCGGCACCGGCGCGACCGGTGCGGCCGATGCGGTGCACATAGTCTTCGGCCTGGGTGGGCATTTCATAGTTGATCACGAATGGCAGCTCGGCGATGTCCAACCCGCGCGCGGCCACATCGGTGGCCACCAGCACGCGCAGTTCGCCAGCCTTGAAAGCGTTGAGCGTTTCCAAGCGGGTTTGCTGCGATTTGTCGCCGTGAATCGGCGCCACGCTGAGGCCGCGCCGTTTTAGGTCGCGAGCTACCTGATCAACGCTCTGCTTGGTTTTGCAGAACACGATTACCTGATTGATGTGCAAATCCACAATCAGCCGCTCCAGCAGGCTGCGCTTCTGGGTGGTGTCGATGGCGATGATATGCTGCTCAACGCTGGCGCTGGCCGTATTCTGCGGCGCGGTTTGCACCTGCTCGGGCCGGTTCATAAAATCCTGCGCCAGCTTGCGGATGGGCGGCGAGAAAGTGGCGGAAAACAGCAGGGTTTGGCGCTGTTTGGGCAAAAGCTGCATGATGCGGCGGATGTCGTCGATGAAGCCCATGTCGAGCATGCGGTCGGCTTCGTCAAGCACCACGATTTCCACTTTATCCAGCCGGATATTTTTTTGCTGCACGTGATCCAGCAGGCGGCCCACGGTGGCCACTACGATTTCGCAGCCGGCGCGCAGGTCGGCAGTTTGTTTATCCATATTCATACCGCCAAACAACACGGTGTGGCGCAGCGGCAGGTTTTTGATGTAGGCGGCGGTGTTTTGGTCGATTTGGTCGGCCAGTTCGCGGGTAGGGGTGAGTACCAGCATGCGCACCGGGTGCATAGCGGGCGAGGTGCTGGTGGTGGCATAGCGGCGCAGGCGCTCCAGGCTGGGCAGCATGAAGGCAGCGGTTTTGCCGGTGCCGGTTTGGGCGGCGGCCAGCAGATCGTGGCCGGCCAGCACTTTGGGGATGGCGGCGGTTTGGATGGCGGTGGGCTGTTCGTAGCCCTGGTCGGCCAGCGCGGTGGTGATTTCGGCGGAAAGGCCGAGATTGGTGAAGGGGTTGTTCATATTTGCTCCGTGTGGCAGCTGCGCGGTGGGCGGCTGCGGGGAATGGGGATAGGCTTTGGCGGCGGTTTGGATAAATTCGGCCGACAAAGGCTGAAGGCTACCTGAAAATATAGGCGGTAACGAAGTTAAAGCAGGCCGGTGATACGCTTAAAAATTGTGCGCAAACCGGCACGATAAATGCCACGAAAAGTGTTTCAAGAGTAGGCGGTTGCCGGGAACCCCGGCCGGAGGCTACCTGAAAACGTGGGCTTCAACGAAATTCAAATGAAAGGCCGGCAGTGCAAGATGCCGAACAAGCTGTATTGTGCCTGAAAAACCGGTTTTCAGGTAGCCTTTGCCGCGGCCTATTTCCAGATTTGCCGCGCATTCTGGCGCAGGTAGTCGGCGTCGGAGAAGGTGGTGATCAGATGCGGTTTGAGGGCGATGAAGATGGCCGACAGCAGGCCGGTGAGGAAGGCTTCGCCCCAGGCAATCAGGAAAAATACCGGCAGCACGGAATCCAGCAGGATGGTGGTGGGAAATACCCCGGCCAAATACAGCAACACTCCGTTGACCGCTGCGCTGAGCAAGATACCGGCCGCGGCGGCGAAAAAGCCGTTGAGGAAGATGTAGATAAACAGGTTGCGCGGCAGCCGACGCACGATTTGCCGCGCCAGCGCCACGCCGGCCAGCGGCGGCACAATGCCGGCCAAAACCGTTAGCCCCGCCACGCTTAAATCGCCCACGCCTTGCCACAGCCAGATATAGGACAACAGCAGCAATACGGCCAGGCAGAATGCTGCCGGAATGTCCACCATCAAGGCCAGTAGGCCGATACCCAGCAGATGGTAACTCAACCCGCCCAGCATTCCGCCGGCCGGTGCGGCGCGCAGGCTCCAACACAGTGCCACAATCAGCAGCCCAACCCACGCCGCTTGGCGGTGCGTGCGCCATGTTGCCAAAGCCGGGCGCAGGGCAGCGGCAAACAATAGCAGGCACAGCACATCGGCGGCCAGCAACCAAGGCAGGGGGAACCAGTGAGCGGGGAAATTCATGGGGTTAGCAGCTCAGATTTGCCAATCAATCGGTGGCAGGCCGTGCTGTTGCAAATAGGCGTTGGCTTGCGAGAAATGGCGGCAGCCGAAGAAGCCGCGGTGGGCGGAGAGCGGCGAGGGGTGCGGCGCGGTGAGTACCAGATGGCGGGAGCGGTTGATAATGGCGCCTTTTTTCTGCGCATGGCTGCCCCACAGCATGAATACCAAGTGTTCGCGCCCTTCGTTGAGCACGGCAATCACATGGTCGGTGAAGGTTTCCCAGCCCAGCGCGGCGTGGGAATGAGCCTGGCCGGCGCGCACGGTGAGTACGGTGTTGAGCAGCAGCACGCCCTGCTCCGCCCAGCTTTGCAGATAGCCGTGCTTGGGGATTTGGAAACCAGGGATGTCTTGCGCCAACTCTTTGTAAATATTAACCAATGATGGCGGCACAGCCACGCCTTCGCGCACGGAAAAGGCCAGCCCGTGCGCCTGATTCGCACCGTGGTACGGGTCTTGCCCGAGGATGACCACGCGCACTTGTCCGAACTCGGTGGCTCGGAAGGCGTTGAACACGTCGGCGGCGGGCGGGTACACAATTTGCCCGGCTTCGCGCTCGTTGTGCACGCTATGGATAATGTGTTGGAAATAGGGTTGCTGTTTTTCCGCACCGATGGCTTCGTGCCAAGTTTGCATGGAGTTTCCTTGTGAGATGAAGGGAGGCTACCTGAAAATAAGTGGGATGCCTTGGGAAAGGCTGCCTGAAAACAGAAAACGCTATTTTCAGGTAGCCTTATTGGTTTACATCAGCCAGCCTGTTGGGGTAACAGATCGGTTTTCACGCAGACGTAGGAAGCCAGCGATAACACGGAACACATACCAAGCCCCCACTAAAGGCAAAATTAGGAAGCCGACAAGCACAAATAGCAAAACGTAGCCAATAGCACAGCCAATGACCGTTATCCAAAAAGTCTTCAACAAAAATTGAATGTGATCGAAATAAATCGTACCGCGCAGCTCATTGCGTTTAGCGTAAGCCATAATGACACCGCCCAAAGTGGGCACAATGCCAAAGCCGAACATACCTAACGCATACAATGCGTAGATAACGTAAAGATAGGACACATTGCGCTCTTCTTGCGACATATTTGCCAAATCGGGTACAGCGAGCTCCGCAATGGGATCAAACGGCTTGCCGCCACGTTCCGACTGTTTATTATCCATCATTCATTCCTTAATATTTTGATTATATTGTGTATTTAGTTATACGAGTTAATGCGTATCCAGCTCGGCAAAACCTTTCACCAGATTGTCAATCTGCTTGAGCTGGCTCAAGAAAGGCTCGAGCTGGCTTAAGCGCAGAGCGCAGGGGCCGTCGCACTTGGCCTGCTCGGGATCGGGGTGGGCTTCCAAAAACAGCCCGGCCAGCCCCACCGCCATACCGGCGCGCGCCAAGGTAACAATCTGCTCGCGCCGCCCGCCGGCCGAATCGCTGCGTGCGCCGGGCTGCTGCAGGCTGTGGGTTACGTCGAAAAATACCGGCACGTTCATCTGCTTCATGGTGTCGAAGCCGAGCATGTCCACCACCAAGTTGTTGTAACCAAAGGCAGAGCCGCGCTCGCACAAGATGATTTTATCGTTGCCCGCTTCCAGGCATTTATTGATGATGTGGCGCATTTCGTGCGGAGCGAGGAATTGCGCCTTTTTCACGTTGATAATCGCGCCGGTGCGCGCCATGGCGTGCACCAAATCGGTTTGGCGGCTCAAAAAGGCCGGCAGCTGCAAAATATCGGCCACCTCCGCCGCCGGCGCGGCTTGGTAAGGCTCGTGGATATCGGTAATCACCGGCACGTTGTAGGCTGCCTTAATATCAGCGAGCCATTGCAAACCTTTTTCCAAACCTGGCCCGCGGAAAGAATGCAGGCTGGAGCGGTTGGCCTTGTCGAAGCTGGCTTTGAACACATAGGAAATATCCAGCTTGCGGCAGATTTCCACATAGGTTTCGGCAATTTCCATGGCCAAATCGCGGCTTTCCAGCACGTTCATGCCGCCGAACAAAACGAAGGGGCGGTGGTT
>CAUPYH010000123.1:0-4168 GCA_963515595.1 uncultured Eikenella sp.
TCTGGGGCGACGGCAGCACCTACAAAGGCAACGACATCGAACGCTTCTACCGCTACGGCCTGCTCACCAATCCCGCACTGAAAATCTACAAACCCTGGCTCGACCAGCAATTTATCGACGAACTCGGCGGCCGCCACGAAATGAGCGAATTTCTGATTGCCAACGGTTTCAACTACAAAATGTCGGTTGAAAAAGCCTACTCCACCGATTCCAATATGCTCGGCGCCACGCATGAAGCCAAAGATTTGGAGTTTCTGAACAGCGGCATCAAAATCGTCAAACCCATCATGGGCGTGGCGTTTTGGGATGAAAACGTGGCCGTGAAGGCCGAAGAAGTGCGCGTGCGCTTTGAAGAAGGCGTGCCGGTGGCATTAAACGGCCAAACCTTTGCCGACGCGGTGGAACTCTTCCTCGAAGCCAACCGCATCGGCGGACGCCACGGCCTCGGCATGAGCGACCAAATCGAAAACCGCATCATCGAAGCCAAATCGCGCGGCATCTACGAAGCCCCCGGCATGGCGCTGCTGCACATTGCCTACGAACGCTTGGTAACCGGCATCCACAACGAAGACACCATCGAGCAATACCGCATCAACGGCCTGCGCCTCGGCCGCCTGCTGTATCAAGGCCGCTGGTTCGACAGCCAAGCGCTGATGCTGCGCGAAACGGCGCAACGCTGGGTGGCCAAAGCCATCACCGGTGAAGTAACGCTGGAACTGCGCCGCGGCAACGACTATTCGATTCTGAACACCGAATCGCCCAACCTCACTTACGCGCCCGAACGCCTGAGCATGGAAAAAGTGGAAAACGCCGCCTTCACCCCGCTCGACCGCATCGGCCAACTCACTATGCGCAACCTCGACATCACCGACACCCGCGCCAAACTCGGCATCTACGCCGACAGCGGCCTGCTCTCGCTGGGCGAAGGCTCGGTGTTGCCGAAACTGGGCAGGGGTAAGTAAACCCGGGCTGTATAGAAGGCTACCTGAAACGAAACTGCCGAAGGCAACCGAGTTTCTGCGAAGCCAAGATTTTCAGGTAGCCTCATCAATAAAAGGCTACCTGAAATTGCTTTCGGGCAGCCGCCTGCCCATGCGCTATAATGCCGCATCTTCAATCCATTCCGCCTGATGCCATGCCGCGCCGCCCTCCTTTCCAGCCCGACAAATCCCTCAGCCGCCCCGAGCGCGTATTGCTGGTGGGCGTGATGCTGGCCGACAGTTTCTCCGGCAGCAACGAGCAGCGCGCCCGCGCTTTTCAAAACGTGCTGGACGAAGCCGCCGAGCTGGTGCGTGCCGGCGGCGGGGAGTTGGTGCACGTTTCCACCGCCCGCCGCGACCGCCCCAGCGGCGCCTTGTTTGTGGGCACAGGCAAAGCCGAGGAACTGGCGGCCGAAGTGCGGGCGCACAATATCGAATTGGCCGTGTTCAACCACGAGCTCACGCCCACGCAGGAGCGCAACCTCGAAGCCAAGTTACAATGCCGCGTGCTCGACCGCGTGGGGCTGATTCTCGCCATTTTCGCCCAGCGCGCGCAAAGCCAGGAAGGCCGCCTGCAAGTGGAGCTGGCACAGCTCACCCACCTCTCCGGTCGCCTGGTACGCGGCTACGGTCACCTGCAAAGCCAAAAAGGTGGCATCGGCCTCAAAGGCCCGGGCGAAACCCAGCTCGAAACCGACCGCCGCCTAATCGCCCAAAAAATCACCACCCTGAAAAAACGTCTTGCCGACGTGCGCCGCCAGCGTGCCACCCGCCGCAAAGCCCGCCAGCAGGGCAGCCTGCCCACTTTCGCCTTGGTGGGCTACACCAACACCGGCAAATCCAGCCTGTTCAACCGCCTCACCAAAGCCGATGTGTTGGCCAAAGACCAGCTCTTCGCCACGCTCGACACCACCGCCCGCCGCCTGTATCTCGACCGCGAACACAGCATCATCCTCACCGACACCGTAGGCTTCGTGCGCGACCTGCCGCACCGCCTGGTGGCCGCCTTTTCCGCCACGCTGGAGGAAACCGCCCAAGCCGACGTATTGCTCCATGTGGCCGACGTTTCCCAACCCGACTATGAGCAGCGCATGGAAGACGTCAACCGCGTGCTGGCCGAAATCGGCGCCGCCGATGTGCCGCAGCTCTTGCTGTATAACAAAATCGACCTCCTGCCCGCCGAGCAGCAACAGCCCGGCATCCTGCGCAGTAAAAGCGGCCAAATCGCCGCTGTGCGCCTCTCCGTTACCCAAAGCCTGGGCCTGGAGGACTTGCGCCAGGCATTGATTGAATGGGCGGATACACATAGCAAGGCATCAGGCGGCAAAGAGGCTACCTGAAAATATAAGCATCTGATTTAATTATTCTAATAATTTACACTTAATATGTTTTCAAATTTAGAACTCACCGGCCGCACCCGCAATCATGTCGTGCAATACGATTCACCACGGTTTGCTGCCCATCCTCAGGCGTCGGAAGCGTTTATGGCTATGCGTGCCGCCGCGCGGAAAGACGGCATCGATATGCAGCCGTTCAGCACGTTCCGCGATTTTAAAACCCAGCTTCGCATTTGGAACCACAAGTTTGCAGGCAAAAAGCCGCTGTATGACGAAAACGGTAAGGTGCGCGACCGCAGCGCAATGTCGGAAGAGCAGATTATTCGGCATATTTTAGATTGGTCGGCATTGCCGGGAGGCAGCAGGCATCATTGGGGAACGGAAATCGACGTGGTGGATGCTGCTGCTATGCCGCCGGGCTATCAACCGAAGTTGTTGCCGGTTGAGGTGGGTGAGGGCGGTATTTTCCGGCCGCTGCACCAATGGTTGGACGAGAATCTCCACCGCTTTGGTTTTTTCCGGCCGTATCAACAGCAGCAGGGCGGGATGTTTCCCGAGCCTTGGCATTTGAGCTATGCACCCTTGTCGGCTCGGGCTATAGAGCAAATGTCGGTAGAGTTGTTGGCAGAGACTTTGCGGGATGTGGAGATATCGGGCAAAGAAACTGTGCTGGACTTGCTGCCGGAAATTTATCAAAACCATATTTTGAATATCGCAGCCATGCCGGAGGGATGGACTTAAAGACATCTTACCTATGCGGTTTCCCCGGGTGTTTATTGGTTGGAAAGGCTACCTGGAAGCGGAGCTATCGAGGATTTCAAAGAAAAGTAAGTTTCTGCGAACTAAAACTAAAACCCCAAAGCAAGCAGCCAACGGGTTTAAGCTATAATCAGGGCTTCATTTTACAAGGAAACCGCCATGCCCCACATCCTGCCCCGCGGCCTCTACCGCCACCACAAAGGCAATCTCTACGAACTGCTGCACACAGCGCGGCACAGCGAAACGGAAGAGCCGCTGGCGGTGTACCGCGCGCTCTATGGCGACTACGGCGTGTGGGTGCGCCCGCTGGCAATGTTTGCGGAGGAAGTGGCAACGGAAAACGGCTCTGTGGCGCGGTTTGCGCTGGTAAAGGCGTTTGACTGACGGCCGAAACACCGAAGGCTACCTGAACATACGGCGCAATGCAGTAAAAATACGTTGGCTGCATTTCAGGTAGCCTTTATTGCGTTTTGCAGGCTACCTGAAAGTACCCACTTACTTCTGCACCCAACCGGCTTATAACCGGCAGCAATTTCCATAAAAGTAATCATTCTTTCACAAAATGCCGTGTGCTTGATACAGTTTGCCAACGTTGAACTGCCGATAAGGACAAGCCATGAATTTTGTGAAACCGGAACATTTGCGCGACTTCTACCCCCATGAAATCTTGCAGGATTCTCTGCAAAAAGCTCAGGCCAAATCAGGCTCGAGCTTGAAAACGCTGGCGATTTTGAGCTTTCTGGGCGGCGGTTATGTGGGCTTCGGCTATTTGGCGTTTTTAAAAGTGGTTACCGGCATTCCGCCCGAATGGTCGGGTCTGGCCAACTTGTTGGGCGCGGCCGTGTTCCCTATCTGCCTGATTTGTATTTTGATTGGCGGCGGCGAGCTGGCCACGGGCAATATGATGCTGATGGGGCTGGGCTGGTTTGGCAAAAGAATCAATGTGGCTAACCTGATGCGCAACTGGCTGATCGTGAGCTTGGGCAATTTGGCCGGCGCTTTGTGTATGGCGTATTTCCTCGGGCATTTCGTGGGCTTGACCGAAGGCGTGGCGGCGGCGAAAACCGTTGCCATTGCCGAAGCCAAGGTGGG
>CAUPYH010000124.1:0-4148 GCA_963515595.1 uncultured Eikenella sp.
TGGCGGGAGCGATAACCTTGGCTTCGGCAGCCTTATCCATGGTTTCCTGGTCGGCCGTGGCCAACACATCCACCGGCGCACCCTGCACCAGCTGTTGCAGCAGCACGCCGGAAGCGGCGGTGTTCAAACGGATTTGCGTGTCGGGGTGGACACGGCTATAGGCGGTGTTGATTTCCTGGAACGCTTCTTTCAGGCTGGCGGCGGCGGAAACGGTAATTTCTTTGGCTGAGGCCGATAGGGCGGCACAAGCCAGGGCGAGCATGAGGGCGGTTTGGCTGAAACGGTGCATTTGTTTTCTCCTTATAGGTGGTGTAAACAGCAGCCCAAGCATAAGGGCTACCTGAAGCGCGCGAAATTCTAGCAACGGCTTCTTAGTGGGCAATAGTTCTTTCGGCCTATGCCGAAAGAACTATTATCGGGCAAGTAAAGTAAATTGGTTAGGGGCAAGCGGTTGCGGAAGAGTGCAGACGACAGGCTACCTGAAAGGGCAGCTTCAACGCAGTTAAAATAAGATCTCCGCAGTCAGGTGGGGCAACACAGCTTCCAAAGAAAGCCAAATGGTTACGGAGCCAAAACTGCAGCCTGGCTATGCCACCATCCGATTTTCAGGTAGCCTTTATGGCTTGATATGAACAAGGAGTTTCCATGAGCAATATCCGCCCTTATTTGGATGCCGTGCCACAAGTGCATGGCAGTTGTTATCTCGATCCGCTATGTTTGGTGGCGGGGGATGTAGTGTTGGCCGAGGAGGTATCGGTATGGCCGTTTACCGTGCTGCGCGGGGATGTGAACAGCATCCGTGTGGGGCGGGGCAGCAATATTCAAGATCATGTGATGCTGCATGTGAGCCACAAAACGGACAGCAAGCCGGAAGGTTCGCCGTTGATTATCGGCGAGGATTGCACTATCGGCCATCATGTTACGCTGCACGGCTGCATCGTTGGCAACCGTGTGTTGGTGGGAATGGGCAGCATTGTGTTGGATGATGCTGTGATTGAAGATGATGTGATGATTGGGGCGGGCAGCTTGGTGCCGCCGCGCAAACGGCTGGAAAGCGGCTATTTGTATGTGGGCTCGCCGGTAAAGCAAGTGCGGAGGCTTACGGCGGATGAACTAGCGTTTCTGCCTTATTTGGCGGCGCATTATGTGCGGGTGGCAGAGGGGCATAAGGCGGGCGGCTGATTTTAGTTTTGTAGAACCCCGTCGCCTTCGGCTACTTCGTTTTTATTTCGTTGAAGCGGGGGCTTTCAGGTAGCCTGCTGTACCATAGAGGCTACCTGAAAATGATTGTGCTATTATTTGAAAATACTTGTTTTGTATTTAATTGGATGAAAGGAAAAACCATGAAAGCAACATATCGATTGGCCGCTGCGGCGGTGTTGGCCGCTCTGTTGTCGGCCTGCGGTGCCGGCATGGGCGTGAGCGGCGGCAACGGCCATGTGGGTGCGCGCGGCTCGGTGGATTTGGGCAACGGCAATAGCAGCGTTACGCCTTATGGCAAAGTGGGCGTGGGGGTGGAGGTAACGCGTTAAACGGTTTTACCTTCGGTTGATGCTGCCCCGTTTGAAAGGCTACCTGAAAACCGTTTAGATGGTTTCAGGTAGCCTTTGGTTTGGCTTTGGAGGCTGGCTGGGAAATGAGCTAGGCCGCCTCGGTTTTGTTGTATCGGGCAAACGTTCTTTCCCTACTTGCCGGTCGTTTGCCGAAAATAGCTCGTGGCTGCTTGCATTTAGGCAACATCGCCAGTAAAATGCCACGCTTACGGATTTTATTTTACTTATCAGGAGATTTTTCATATGGCCAATAGCGCCCAGGCACGCAAACGCGCCCGCCAGTCGCAGAAAAACCGTGCACACAATGCCAGCCTGCGTACTGCTTTCCGTACCGCAGTGAAGAAAGTTTTGAAGGTTGTGGAAAGTGGCGATAAAGCCGCTGCCCAAGCCGAATTCGTGGCAGCCACCAAAGTGATGGACCGCATCGCCGACAAAGGCGTGTTCCACAAAAACAAAGCCGCCCGCCACAAAAGCCGCTTGGTTGCCAAAATCAAAGCCATGGCCTAAGCCGCTTGCTGCATAAACGCTGCCGCATCTTGCAAATAGATGCGGCTTTGTTTTGCGCGGAAGATTTGCAGAACGGCTGTGAGGCTACCTGAAAATATGCCAATCCCGGCAAGCCTCTGCCGCCCCACCTGTAAGGCTGCGGCCAAAATGCGCTACAATGCGCCCACTATCTTGCACAACAGGAATACTCAATGATCTACGGCATCGGCACCGACATCCTGCGTATCGAGCGCATCGAGCAGCTATACGACAAATACGGCCAGGCATTGGCCGAACGCCTGCTCAGCCGCATCGAACTTTTGGAGTGGCGCTCCGTCGGCAACAAGGCAAACTTTCTGGCCAAGCGGTTTGCCGCCAAAGAAGCCTTTGCCAAAGCCGTGCACACCGGCTTGCGCTCGCCGGTAACGCTGCACCACATTTCCATTGCCCACGACAAACTCGGCCGCCCGGAATTCGTGGTGGAGCCGCCCTTGCAGGAATGGCTGTGCCAACAAGGTATCGGGCGGGTGCATTTGAGCCTGAGCGACGACAACGGCGTGGTGGTAGCCTTCGTCGTGGCCGAAAAAGGGTAGGGCAAGGCAGTTTATAAAAATAATAAAAACAATCGCATCAAGTTTTAGTTTCGCAGAAGCCAGCAGGGCTTGTTTTAGCTTCGTTAAAGCTGCGCTTTCAGGTAGCCTGCTGCACGGGCTGCCCGCTAAAACCATTTAATCCAAAGCAAATAGAGAAAGGAAATACCATGTTCTATAGCCGAAACGTCGTCAGCAACACCTTGCTATACGAACGCCCCGCCGACAGCATGGACGCCTTCAGCCAAAGCCTGGCCGAAATGCGCACCGCCCAGCGCCGCTTTGCCGCTGCCGGCGTGCAGGCGCGGGTGGCTATGCTTGCTGCCTTTGCCGACCGCCTCGAAGCCGAAAAAACCAAGCTCGCCCGCATGATTTGCGAAGAAGTCGGCCGCTGCCTGCGCGAATGCGAAGCCGAGATGGACAAATCCGTCTCCCTCATCCGCTATTATGTGAAGCTCGCCCCCCAGCTTCTGCAACACCAAACCATCGCCACCCAGGCCAGCCTCAGCCAAGTACGTTTCGAGCCCTTGGGCGTGGTGCTGGCCGTAATGCCATGGAACTACCCCGTGTGGCAGATTATCCGCTTTGCCGTGCCAGCCCTCTGCTCCGGCAATGCCTGTTTGGTGAAACCCGCGCCCAGCGTGGCCCGTGTCACCGCCGCCTTGTTTGATATTGTTGGCAGCGAATTGCCCTGGCGAGCCACTTGGTTGGCACACGAAGATGTGGAATACGCCATTGCCAAAACCGATGCCTTGGCCTTTACCGGCTCTGCTGACGTCGGCCGCCGCCTGGCCGGCCACGCCGGAAGCCATCTGAAAAAATCCGTAATGGAGCTTGGCGGCAGCAACGCCTTCATCGTGCTCGACGATGCCGACATCGCCCAAGCCGCCGCCGATGCCTGCTATGCCCGTTTCCGCGATGCCGGCCAATCCTGCAACGCCGGCAAACGCATCATTCTCACCGAAGGCATCGCCGCAGAATTCACCCAACTCTTCCTCGAACACTGCCGCCGCCTCACCCCCGGCTGCCCGCTCGATCCCGACACCACCCTCGCCCCGCTGCACCGCAAAGACCTACAGTTGCAAGTGCACGAACAAGTGCAAGACGCGCTCGAACACGGCGCCAAACTGCTGCTCGGCGGCGAGCTGCCCAATGAAGCCGACACCACTTTCTACCCCGCCACCGTGCTCGATAACATCACCCCCGCCTGCCGCATGTACCGCGAGGAAGTGTTCGGCCCCGCCGTGGGCATTTTCCACGCCCGCGATGCTGCCGATGCCGTGCGCCTGGCCAACGACAACCCCTTCGGGCTCGGTGCCAGTATCTACTCTGCCAACCTCGACAAAGCCTGGGAGCTTGGCCAGCAAATCGAAGCCGGCAGCGTATTCATCAACCGCCACACCAGCAGCGACCTGCGCCTGCCCTTCGGCGGCGTGAAAGACTCCGGCTTCGGGCGCGAACTTTCCGAATTCGGCTTGTATGAATTTGTGAACGTGAAGGCATATTGGCAGAAATAGCG
>CAUPYH010000125.1:0-4116 GCA_963515595.1 uncultured Eikenella sp.
CCAATCTTCACCGCTTGTTTTCAGGTAGCCTCTTCCGCACCTACACCCGTCAAACAAAAACACCGCTGTGCGCAGCATGAAGGCCATGCTGGCGGCAGCGGTGTTGCTGTGTGGTACGGCGGTACGGCGTGTTCGCGGGGGAATCCATTTGGGCTCCGGATCGGGTCGTATCGGTATCGTTGATGTGCGGCATGGTAGCTTGCGGGGCGGCGGCTGGCAAGCAATTAATAATACTTTGCATATATCCGGCAGGAATATGCGGTTTATTCAACCCGGCCAGATAGTTGGCTTATTTTACCAATCTTGCCTCCGGTGTATGGAAAGGGGTGGGCAGCCGGTTTAACCTGCCCTTATTCCGCCCGCTCCTCCGTATCGGGCAGGAGATTGCCTGATACCTAGGGCTACCTGAAAAACACGGCCTGTTTGGGCAGCTGCCGGATTGGTTCGGCAGAGGTTTGGTTTTTCAGGTAGCCTCTTGTTGCGGGTTGTGCCTTTTATGCCCAATCGGCAGGCGGTTTGGCGGTTTATCTCTGCCTGCCCTTTACCAAACGGCGCTTCTGGGCTAGTATCGCGCCATTCTTAATTTATCTTCCTTCTCTGATTATGTCCCGCTTTGTCCACCTTGGTGCCTTCCGCGATTTTCTCGGCCGCTACCGCACCGTTTGGCGCAATGTGTGGGCTGTCCGCGACCAGCTCGATCCGCCCAAGCGCGATGCGGACGAGCTGGCTTTCCTCCCCGCCCATTTGGAGCTGACCGAAACGCCGCTTTCCGCCGCGCCGAAATGGAGTGCGCGGCTGATTATGCTGTTTGCGCTGTTGGCGCTGCTGTGGGCGTGTATCGGGCAGATGGATATTGTGGCGGTGGCTCAGGGCAAAACGGCGCCGGGCGGTCGCAGCAAAACCATCCAGCCGCTGGAAACGGCGGTGGTGGAGGAAATTGCGGTGGGCAACGGCCAGCATGTGAAGGCGGGGCAGGTGTTGGTGAAGCTGGCGGCTGTGGGCTCGGACAGCGACTACACTCAGGCGGAGCAAGCTTTGCAGGCGGCGAGATTGAGCCGTTTGCGCCAGCAGGCGCTGCTCTCGGCGCTGGATAAGCACGAGCCGCCGCAGTTGCCGGCCGAAGGGGAAGAGGGTTTGCCGCCGCAGGCTTTGGCGGAGGCACAAACTTTGGTGCGCAATCAGTATCAGGCCTGGCTGGAGCAGGATGAGCAGTTGCAGGCGGTGTGGCGCGGCCATCAGGCGCAGTTGCGCGAGGCGGCGGCGCAGGAGCAGAAGCTTTCGCAGCTTACGGCCATCGAGCAACAGCGCACGGCGGATTTCAAAGACTTGCTGGCCAAGCAGTTTATTTCGCAGCATGCTTATTACGAGCAGCAAAGCAAATTGATTCAATACCGCAGCGATTTGGCGGCGCAGCGTAACCGTTTGCAGCAAATCCGCGAGAGCCTGCGCGAAACGGAACAGCAGCGCCGTTTGAACAGCCAAACCCTGCGCCGCGACACATTGGATGTGCTGCGCCAGGCGGAAGAACAAATTGCCCAGCTGTCGGCGCAAACCGGCAAGGCGCGCCAGCGGCAGCAGTGGATGACGCTCACTTCGCCGGTGGACGGCACGGTGCAGCAGCTGGCGACACACACTGTGGGCGGGGTGGTAACGGCGGCACAGCCGATTATGGTGGTGGTGCCGGACGAAGAACAAATGGAAATCGAGGCGCTGCTGCCCAACCGCGATATCGGCTTTGTGCGCGCCGGCCAGCCGGTAGTGGTGAAAGTGGAGGCTTTCCCCTACACCCGCTACGGCTACCTCACCGGCAAGGTAAAGAGCGTGAGTTTTGATGCCGTTGAGCATCAACAGCTGGGCTTGGTGTTTGCCGTATTGATTACGCTGGATCAGGATTATTTGGTGATCGACGGCCAAAAAGTGAAGCTCACCGGCGGCATGAATGTGAGCGCGGAAATCAAAACCGGCCGCCGCCGCGTAATCGATTATTTGATCAGCCCTTTGCAAACCAAGGTTCAGGAGAGCCTGAAAGAGCGCTGATGCCGCACCAAGCCGGGTGGGGCTGCTTGAGGCTACCTGAAAGCCTAAGCTTCAACGGTGTTAGAACGGTCGGCAGCCGAAATACGCACCCGATAGCTGCCCGGGTTTCAGGTAGCCCGATGACCGGATTCTGGCCGCGTTGAGGCTGATGTTTTTCAGGTAGCCTGTCTGTTCGGCAATGATTGATTACCCGCTTCCCGAAAAGGCTACCTGAAAGTTGTTCGGCATAGATGCTCCTCCTGTTTATCCATTTTTCCAACTGCCGGATTTTCCCAACCCATTCATCCCAATCTTATCCACCATGTTCCGCCCTCCCCTATCCCGCCTCTGTTTCGCCCTGTGCCTGCTGATCGGCTGTGCCGCGCCGGCATATGCCTTCGACCTGATTCAGGCTTTCGAGGCGGCACAGCGGCATTCGGCGGAATATGCCGCCGCACAATACGGCTATCAAGCGGAAATCGAACAGGAAGCGCAGGCAAGGGCGCCGCTGCTGCCCCAAATCAGCGCCAATGCGCTGTATCAACGCCAACCGGCCTCGCTTTCCAGCAACACCGTGAGCCACGGCTGGGGCGTACAGGCCAGCCAAGTATTGTTTGACCGCTCGCTGTGGGCGCAATACCGCCAAGGGCGGCAGGCGGCGCAACAGGCTGCGGCCAAATTGCAGCGCAGCGGCGATGATTTGCTGTTTCAGGTAGCCCAAGCCTATTGCGAGGTTTTGCAGCAGCAGGACACTTGGGCGGCCATCCGGCAAGAGAAAGCCGCCTACTTCCGCCAAATGCAGCAGGCACGTGCCGCCTTTGAAAAAGGTGCGGCCACGCGGGTGGACATCGAAGAAGCCCGCGCCGGCTACGATGCCGCGCTGGCCAAGGAAATCACCACCGTCAGCCGGCTGGAACTGGCACGCAGCACATTAGACAACCTCACCGGCCTGGACTCGCGCCAAATCGAGCCGTTACGCCCCGGCGAATTGCCCGATTGGTTGCAACAAAAGGAAAACTACTGGCAAGATTTGGCCGAACGGCATAATCCGCAATGGATCGAGCAACGCTGGGCCTGGCAGCAGGCGCGCAGCAGCCGCGAAGCCGCCCAAGGCAGCCGTTGGCCGCGCCTCACCCTCAACGGCGGCTATCAAGACCACCGCAACACTCAAAGCTACGGCCGTGCAGACCAGCACTACCGCAGCAAAGGCGGCAGCGTTACCCTGCAACTGAATCTGCCGCTATACGACGGCGGCCAAACCAACAGCCGTATCCGCGAAACCACTGCCCGCGAATTGCAACAGCACGAATTGCTTACCGCCACCGAGCGCCAAGTGCGGCAGGCGGTGCGCCAAGCCTACCTCGATGCCTACGGCCACCAATACCGCATCCTCGCCCAGCAGCGCCTGTTGGAGAGCAACCGCGCCAAACTGGAATCCACCCGTTTGGGGCGGCAAGTGGGCGTGCGCAGCCTGTTGGAAGAACTGCAGGCACAACAAGCTGCCGCAGATGCCGAACAGCAACTGGCACAGGCACGCTACGGCTATGTCTTGGCCTATATGCGGCTGCTTAAAGAATCCGGCGTGCTGGGTGAGGCTGCCCGGCAGCAGCAGCTGCGCCGCGAATTATTCGCCGGTAATCCGAGCGCCCGCCGTACAAGCACCCCGGCCAATCCGGCGGTCTCGGTCGTACCAAATCCTCCCCACACCAACCACGAAACGGCACAACCCACCATCTCCGCCGTTGGCGATGCCCCACCGTCACTAGACAGCATTCCCGCTGCCGGGCAAAACGCAGCCATCCCGCAAGCGAGGCAAACAGCACCCCGCCCCGCTCCGCCGCCACGCCGTTCCGGCAACCGCCGATCACGCGATGTCAACCGCACCTTATTAAAGCCCAACTGACCAGTGTTATGCCCGTTACGGCTGAATAACAAGGCTTCGCCGCCACGCCATACGGTCTGCCAACGCCCATCCCAACCAATGCTTGCCCTATCCACTTCATTTGATTGCCTATTTTTCTCATAGGCTCCTGATGTTTATTGGAGCTGTCCTAGATAACCAGGAATATTCAAAAGTGATTAAAACATTCCTATGAGAAA
>CAUPYH010000126.1:0-4054 GCA_963515595.1 uncultured Eikenella sp.
CTCCGCAGGGTTTTAAGCTGTTGCGACGGTGTACCGAAGTGAAATCGAAATTCGCATTCTTTCAAGAACAGTGGGAAAGATTTGCAATCGATTCCGTTGTATTTGCGTAAGACGCGTTTTGCCTGATTCCAAAAATTCTCAATACCGTTGATGTGGTTCTGGAGCTCTGCAAACTCCTTGGAGTGGTTAATACGGTAATGGATAAAACCGCTCACAATCCAACTTAAAATTCTCAACTCATAACTACTTAGGCTATTGGTATAAACAATACTATTCGGCATTGTTTTTCTTTTTATTACACAGGCAGTAGAGTTTCAGACTTTGTATTATCTACTACAACGGTATAGACCCGTCCTTATCGTTTCGGGATGCCGAATACCACAATTTTACTAACTGCCCCGCGCCCCGTCTGCCTTTGCGGTGTCCGCCAAAGTAGCTTTCATCCAGTTCGACGGTGCCGTCAAAGATTTCATCGGCAGCCAGTACCAAATGATGGCTGATAACCATACGGATTGTGCGGCAGAACTAACCGGAACGAGGAGTTGGGCTGTATGCCTAAATATCGGTAGCGGAACGGGCAGAGTTTTTCAGTACAATAGAGACAGAGCAGTTTTCTGTATTTTTTCTTTAATCTGCAGAGCGTTATCTCCATCTCTTGGAGGTAAGATATAGCCAACCCGCTTATTTTTAGATACACCAGTCCACCATGGACTACTCAAAAGACTTCAAACAACTCGTTTTAGATAAACTCGCATAAGGAATGAGCCTCTGGGAAATCGCCCAAGAGTTCAACATTGCCTTCTCTATCCCCGGCTATTGGAAACAGCTGCAAACTGCTAAGCCAATCGGACAGCGTACACTCTGGAAAATCAGCGAAGCTACCTTGTTGCCCGCTATTCTGACTACTGCGGCTACGAGCGGGCACAGTGCCTCAACTGTTCCGCTAGCGGTATTTACAAAGCCTTAAAGTGGTATCGCATTACCCATAAAAGAAGATCAACCGGCACCTGAAGGGGGCTCCCGCAGCCTCGAAAAAACTCACACTGACCTTGCAGTTATACCTGCTATGACTGGCAAGGAGTACAATCAAATCAATGCAGTGATGCTTGACATGGGAACAGGCTGTTTTCCGTAGGCCTGTTCGATTACAGTATTGACTGGCAGGTATTTGACTGGTAGGCGGAACAGATGTTGATTCCCAACCTGTCTGAAAACAGTGTGGTGGTGATGGATAACGCGACCTTACGCAAAGGGGAGGTTATAAGGATGCTTGAAGAACATAATCATTCAGTATTGTACTTACCTCCGTACAGTCCGGATTTGAATCCGATTGAACATACTTGTGCTTGGATTAAACATATCTGGCAAAAGAACCAGAAGGATGATATTGATTGGCCACTTTGGGAATGTATTGAGAGGCTAGTGTGTTTACTATAGCTGCTAATCTAGTACAACCCTAAACCAAAAGGCTCGGCTGGTTTTATTGATCAAAACCGTTTTCAGGTAGCCTCTGTCTGCTAAACCAGCTGCTCGCCCCAATGCAGTTTCTGGCGCAGGGTTTTGTAGTATTGGTAGTTGGTTGGATGCAGCACGCGCAGGGTGTTGCGGTAGCGGCGGATGGTGAGCCGGTTCATGCTGTGCAGGTCGATGTGGGATTGGCCGTCGCAATGCACGCGGGCGTTGTCGGCTTTGGTGATGAGGATTTCGATTTCGCAACTGTCGGGCACCACGATGGGGCGGTTGGTCATGGATTGCGGGCAGATGGGCACGAGGGTGAGGGCGCGCAGGGTGGATTGCAGAATCGGCCCGCCGGCGGCCAGGGCGTAGGCGGTGGAGCCGGTGGGAGTGGACACAATCAGCCCGTCGGAGCGTTGGGTGTAGACAAACTCTTGGTTGATAAATACTTCGAATTCAATCATCTGCCCTAATCCGCCACGACTGATGACTACTTCGTTGAGGGCCAGTTCGGTGCAGTCGGATTCGTCGTGGCGCTGCACGGTGCATTCGAGCATGATGCGCTCTTCAGACAAATATTGGCCGGCGAGCATACGCGAAATGTCGGCAATCATGTTTTGGCGCGGCACTTGGGTGAGAAAGCCTAAATGCCCCAAATGCACGCCCATGATGGGGATACGGTAGGGGGCAAGCTGGCGGGCTACGGATAAGAATGTGCCGTCGCCGCCGAGCACCAGCACCAAATCGCAGCAAGTGCCCATGTCTGCTTTGGCTACCCGTCGGCAGTTTTCGGCCAGCGGATTGGCAGTCAAATCGTTGCCGCACTCTTCGTCCAGCAACACTTCGATGTTGTTTTCCAGAAAGAAGGCCACCAGCTCGCTCAGGGTTTCCCCTAATTGCGGGGTGTTGGGGCGGGTGACGATACCGATGCGGTGAAATTGGCTGTGTTTCATGTGGTGTAATGGATAAATTATGAGGGAATTACGTTAGGCCGAACTCTACCTGATTTTCAGGTAGCCTGAAAGGCGGAACAGGGTAGGGCGGGGCAACGAAGTAGCCTTCTTATTTTAATTCACTATATTTTGTTTTTTATCATGCGGCTGATAGAATGCCGCGCCGTGTGGCTTTATGTTTCAGGTAGCCTTTTATGTGGCCACAGGCTACCTGAAACATAAAGCCGGAATATTGATTTCTTTTTCAGGTAGCCTCATGCCGCAATCCACTCCGCCACCGGCACTCGCCTTGCTCGGCCCCACCGCCGCCGGTAAAACCGCACTCGCGCTTGCTTTGGCCGAACAGCTGCCGCTGGAAATCGTCAGCCTCGATTCCGCGCTGATTTACCGCGGCATGGACATCGGCACCGCTAAGCCCACTCCGGCCGAGCGCGCTGCCGTACCACACCATCTCATCGACATCATCAACCCGCCGCAAAGCTACAGCGTGGCCGATTTTTTGGATGACTGCCTGCGCCTGTGCCGCGAAATCCACGCGCGCGGCCGCCTGCCGCTGATTGTGGGCGGCACCATGATGTACTACCACGCCCTCGTCAACGGCCTCAACAGCCTGCCCGCCGCCAATCCTGAAATCCGCCGCCAACTGCAAGAGCAAAAACAGCAACACGGCCTGCCTCATCTCTATGCCCAACTGCAACAGGCCGACCCCGCTACCGCCGACCGCCTCAAGCCCGGCGACAGCCAGCGCATCGAACGCGCATTGGAAGTGTGGCTGCTCACCGGCCGGCCACTCAGCCAACACTTCGCCGAACAGCCCAGCGCCACGCCAATGCTCTCCCTACGCAGCATCGCCCTGATTCCGGCGCAACGCGAACGCTTGCACCACAATATCGAACAACGCTTCCACGCCATGCTGGAACAAGGCTTTCTCGAAGAAGTACGCCAACTGCAAGCACAATATCCCGAGCTCAATCCCGACTACCCCGCCGTGCGCTGCGTGGGCTACCGCCAAGCCTGGGCGCACCTGCAAGGCGAAACCGACCGCAACACTTTCATCGCCCAAGGCATTGCCGCCACCCGCCAGCTCGCCAAGCGCCAGCTCACTTGGTTGCGTAAACTGCCCGCCAATTTGGTGATTGACCCGTTTTCAGGTAGCCTCCGGCAACACAGTCAAACCATTCATTCTTTTTACCAACAACACTTCGCATGAGCACTCCCGCCCCCGCCCCCGCCTCTTTCCGCCGCCGTTTCACCGCCCTGTGCTACGAAGCCTTGCTGCTGGCCGCCGTAACCTGCGTGGCCTTCATTCCTGCCGCTGCCGCCAATATGGCGTTGCATACTGTGCCGCTGCTGGCCGAAACGACCGTAGCACTGATCATCCTCGCTGTGTGGTGGGGCTATTTCCGCCTCTGCTGGCACAGCCCGCGCGGGCAAACCCTGCCGATGAAAGTGTGGCGGCTGCAGCTGCAAACCCCCGCCGGCAGCCGCCCCGGCCTGCGCCAACTGCGCCTGCGCTTCATCTGGGCTACTGTGCTGCTTTTGCTGCTGCCGCTCGCCTCCTTCGGTATCCTACGCCAACTCACTCCCCTGCCGCCCCAAACCGTGGCCGGCATAGCATTGGCGTGGTGGATATTGCCCATCGGCTT
>CAUPYH010000127.1:0-3979 GCA_963515595.1 uncultured Eikenella sp.
AAATCATCCTGCTGATTCAGACGGATAAAAAATACCGGCTGGCAGGGGCGGATAAGTTGAAGTTTACGGCTCAGATGGAGGATGTGGAGATGAGGATAAGTACGGTGAAGAATGTGTTGCGGAGGTTGAAGGCGGGTGTGGTAGTAACGAAAGGGGAAGAGGCTGGCTGAATAAGGTGCAGGGGGTAGTATATCTAGCATTGATGTCCAACAGGTAAAACCGAAAAGGAAATGGTATGACTGTGTTGAAAGTTTTTAAGAATGAGCCTAATGATGTGGAGTATTTCAAATGGCTGGCAACAAATCCTGATGGTTATGTATTGAATATTGCGCTTAGCCATTACCATTTGTACCCAATGATTCATGCTGCCAAATGTCATCACGTTAGCAGTGATAAAACGATAAATTACACTACTCAAAACTATTACAAGGTCTGTTCTAATTCTATTGCCGAACTGGAAGCCTATTCTTGGCAGGAGCACCACAAAGCCCTAACTCCATGCAAAACATGTATGGGAGAATACACTCCTACTTTTCAGGTAGCCTCTCAACAATCCTTAGAAGATGATCTAGATGAGCTTAACCAACGCTTAGAATCCGCATCAACTGAAGAAACTAAAACTGAAATCCAACGCCTGATTACCACCCGCAGAGGTCAAGGCGAATTTAGAACCAGTGTATTGAAACTGTATCCGCAGTGTCCCATTAGCGGCGTAGATATGCCCGAATTATTGATTGCCAGCCATATCAAACCTTGGTGTGACTGCAAAGATGATAACGAACGGCTTGATAAGTACAACGGCTTGATGCTTGCCCCGAATATTGATGCCTTGTTTGATAGTGGGCTGATTACGTTTGAGCCAGATGGCAAAATCCGTATTAGCAAAAGGCTTTCTGAAGAAAACTTGTTCCGGCTTGGCATCTCTTTTGATGCGGTATTAGAAATCCACCCTGATAGCGAGAAATATTTTGAATGGCATCGAAACAAGGTATTTAAATCATAATATAGGTGGTAAACGTGGTCAGCATAATCGTCTTCAAGGCCGTCAAAAAGGCTACCTGAAACCACAAATCTCCGTTTCAGGTAGCCTTTTTGATGAGGCATTTTCGTTCTCGTGCCGATACCTGCAACAGATTGCCTGCAAATTCCCCCAACACCCGCCTGCTGCTTGGCAGGCGGGTGCTTTTCAGGTAGCCTTTCTCTTTTTTCAAATCCTATTTTCCGCCCGCCATGAACACCGAAAACGAATTGCCCGAAATTGCGCCGCAAACCTTGCCTGCTGGGGTGTCTGAGATTGAGCCTGCTGCGATTGAAACGCTTGCCGCAGTGGTGGCTGAGTCGCAGGCCGCCGTGTTGGCGGAAATTTCTGCGCAACCGGTGGCTGATGGCGGTGAGGAGGTTGCCGAGCCGGGGCGTAAGTGGCGCGAGGGGAGGATTGTGGATGCTGCCGTGCGGGTGTGGGATGCTGCAGAACGCACGGGCGTGGCCGATGTGGTGAACAATGGCGACGAGCCGCCTCTGAGCGTGTTTTTGGTGGGCGACCTGTTTGCCGCTACCGACCTTTCCCCCGAGCCGGGCGATGTGTTGCGCGGCGTGTTGCAAAGCCACCCCGTTAGCGGCTATTGGCTGCTCGACAGCGCGGAAAATGCCGCTACGTCCAGCCTGCAGCGGCGCAGCCCGGAAGAAGAAGAGGCGCTGCATAAAGAGCGCAAGCAGGCCAGGCGGCAAGATAAATTGGTGAACGGCGAAACCTATGTGGGCAAGGTGGTGCGCTGGAACGAAGAGGAAAAATCGGGCTATATCAAGGTTAAGTCGATTAAAGCGCGGGTGTTTTTCCCGCAATCGGCCTTCGTGTTCCGCGATAAAAGCCCGGCCAACCACCAGCAGGTGAGCTTTGTGCTGGGGCGGCGGCGCGGCGAGTGGGTGGCCACCCGTGTGATTCCGCAAGGCTATGAACTGGGCTGGGCCGACCGCGAAAGCCCTTCTTCGGGCACGATTTTGGGCGGCGGTTTCAGCGAAAGCCTGCTCGGCGGCACGTTTATCCTGCTCTTCCTTGCCGCTGTGTCCTTTATTTCCCTGCCGCTGGCCGCGGCCTATTTGCTGGCCAGCTGCCTGTTGCTTATTCTCTACCGTACGGACAAGCGCAGTGCCCAAAGCGGCCGCACCCGTGTGCCCGATGGCGTGCTGCACCTGTTGGCCATGCTCGGCGGCTGGCCCGGCGGCCTGTTGGCGCAGATGCGTTATCAGCAGCACACCGCGAATATCCGCTTTGTGCGCGCTTTTTGGTTTAGCGTGGCGCTCAACGCCGTGGGCACTTATGTTGTGCTGGTGTACTTTATCGGCTCGCCCGCGTTTGCCTTCCTGAAAAACTAGCCGCATGAACAGCTACTGCGCCCTTGCCAACAGCCTGCCCGCCGACAGTCCCGACCCCAACAAGCATTATCACGACCGTCTCTACGGCTTCCCCATCGAAGACGACAACGAACTCTTCGGCCGCCTGTTGCTCGAAATCAACCAGGCCGGCTTGAGCTGGACGCTGATTTTGCAACGCACCGCCGGATTGCGCGCCGCCTACGCTGGCTTTAACATCGCCGCCGTGGCCGCCTTCGGCGAAGCCGACCGCCAACGCCTGCTGGCCGATGCGAAAGTGATCCGCAACCGCTTAAAAATCAATGCCGCCATCCATAATGCGCAGCAAATCTTGCAGCTGCAACAGGCATTCGGTTCGTTCAAAAACTGGCTCGACGGCCACCACCCGCAGCCGCTGGCTGATTGGGTGAAGCTGTTCCGCCGCACCTTCAAATTCACCGGTCCCGAAATCGTGCGCGAATTTTTGGTGAGCACGGGCTACCTGAAAGGCGCGCACAGCGAAGACTGCCCCACTGCTGCCCGCGCCGCTGCCGCTAATCCGCCGTGGCTGCGGGGCTGATGCGGTGTAGGCATAAGAGAAAGGCTACCTGAAAATTTAGCTTGGCGAGTTCTGCGAAGCTGAGTTTTCAGGTAGCCTTTTTGTTTGGCTGTGGGCGATAGCTTATGTGGTGGGTGGGTAGCGTGATTATCCTGTTGTTTGGTTTTGTCGGTTATTTTGAATTTTCAGGTAGCCTTTAACGGCGGGATTGGATGGTGCTGTATTCGGACTGTTTGAACTTCGTTGAAGGTGTATAGTGAATTGAATTTAAACCAGTACAGCGTTGCCTCACCTTGCCGTACTATCCGTACTATCTGCGGCTCGTCGCCTTGTCCTGATTTTTGTTAATGCACTATATTTTCAGGTAGCCTCAATCGCCGGGTTGCGATGTCGTTCCCGGCAGCCCTTCGTTTCCGCCGGATGGCGGTTGGGGCGGGTGGTGGTGGAAGAGGCCTTGTTCGGTAATGGTCCAGAGGGCGGCGTCGGTGTGCATGGTTTTGAGGGCGTTGTTGGTCCAGGTATTGCAGGTGTAGAAAAGGTTGTAGCTGCCGGCGGCTTCGTAGAAAGCGTCGTTTTCGCCGTAGACCATATCGGTGGGGATGGGGAGGGTGCGGCCGTTTTGCCATTGCAGGCTTTGGCGGATGTAGGAAACGAGGCGGCGATATTGGGCGCGGCTGATGCGGATGGGGGCGCAGCGGGTGCAGCCTTCGAGGCTGGGGTAGTAGGTGGCGTGGACGGCGTTGCTGGATAGGCCGGTGGCGGCTTTGAAGGCGGTGCTGGGGCGGAGGTCGGCCCATGTGGGGGTGGTGAGGTAGAAGTTTTTGTCGCCCAGCCCGATGGCGAGCCAGGGGGCGTATTCTTGGCTGCGGGTGTGTTCGGCGGGGAAGACGGCTCGCCAGTCGGCTTCGCTGCTGAAGGTGGGGACGACGATGTCGGTGTGCACGCCGTTGGAGAGCAGCCATACGGTGATTTCGGGTTCACCTTCGGGTTGGCCGGGGCTTTTGATATGGGGCAGCAGCCAAACGGCGGCGCCGTAGAGCAGGAGGAGGGCGGCCAGGCTGAGGAGGCTGC
>CAUPYH010000128.1:0-3905 GCA_963515595.1 uncultured Eikenella sp.
ACAAACGCTTCGGCAAATACACCATCGTACGGCGCGGCAAACGCAACCACGCGCTTTTGGTGTGGCAATGATTTGAATGAAAACCAAAGGCTACCTGAAAACCCAGCTGCTTCGGCCAGATTTTCAGGTAGCCTTGTTTTTAGATTTGTGCCTTGAAAACACAACATGTTTTCTCAGGATAGAGGCTGGCTGAAGCCGCTTTTCCGGCTGGTATTCAGGTTGTCGGCAAGGTCATTTTCATCGTATGATTCTGCCTCTGGCCGGCCGGCAGACAGTAGATTTTGCAGAACAGGCAGACCATCAGCCTGTTCTGCAAAATCTAATTGAAATCAGAAAGCTGAACATGCTACAGGCAATCAACCCAATCCGGCTGGCCGATAATTCAGGCCGCCCGCCGGAAACCATTTTGGTGAACGTAACGCCGCAGGAAACCCGCGTGGCGCTGTTGGAAGAAAACAAAGTGTGCGAGCTGCACATCGACCGCAACAGCGGCCACGGGCTGGTGGGCAATATTTATTTGGGCGTGGTCAAACGCGTGCTGCCCGGCATGCAGAGCGCCTTTATCGACATCGGCTTGGAGCGTGCCGCCTTTTTGCACATCGTGGACGTGCTCGAACAGCGGCAGAAGCCGGAGGAAACCCAGCGCATCGAGCATATGCTGTTTGAAGGGCAAACCATCTTAGTGCAGGTGATTAAAGACCCGATTAACAGCAAAGGCGCGCGCCTTTCCACCCAAATCTCCCTGGCCGGCCGCTTTCTCGTGTATCTGCCGCAAGACAACCACATCGGCATTTCCCAGCGCATTGAAGACGAAGAAGAACGCAACGAATTGCGTACCCGCCTCAAAGCCCTGCTGCCCGAAAACGCCGGCGGCTACATTATCCGCACCAGCGCCGAAAACGCCCGCGATGAAGAATTGCAGGCCGACATCGGCTACCTGGCCAAGCTATGGCAAGACATTCTCGCCCGCTCCAAAACCAGCCCGGCCGAAACCATGCTGTATGAGGATTTGCCCCTGAGCCTGCGTGTGCTGCGCGATATGTTCAACAGCAACACTCAGAAAATCTTCGTCGATTCCGCCAATAATTACCGCCTGATGCAAGAATTTGCCCAGCAATACGTGCAAGGGGCGGTGGAACGCATCCAACACTATCAGGGTGAAAAACCCTTGTTTGAGCTCCATCATGTGGAGCAGGAAATCAACCAGTCGCTCAAACCGCGTGTGGATTTAAACTTCGGCGGCTACCTGATTATCGAGAGCACCGAAGCCATGACCACCATCGACGTGAACACCGGCGGCTTCGTGGGCGCGCGCAATTTCGACGAAACCATCTTCAAAACCAACCTTGATGCCTGCCACGCCATCGCCCGCGAGCTGCGCCTGCGCAACCTCGGCGGCATGATTATTGTGGATTTCATCGATATGGTCAGCGAAGAACACCGCCAGGCCGTATTGGGCGAGATGGCCAAAGCCCTGCGCTTCGACCGCACCCGCGTTACCCTCAACGGCTTCACCAGCCTAGGCTTGGTGGAGCTTACCCGCAAACGTTCGCGCGAAAACCTCAACCACATTCTGTGCGAATCCTGCCCCACCTGCCAGGGCAGGGGCTACCTGAAAACCGCGCAAACCGTGTGCTATGAAATCCAACGCGAAATCGTGCGCGAATCCCGCCGCTTCGATGCCCGCGAATTCCGCATCCTCGCCGCGCCGGCCGTTATCGATTTGTTTTTAGACGAAGAATCGCAATCGCTTGCGCTGTTGATTGATTTTATCGGCAAACCGGTTTCCCTGATGGTGGAAAGCAGTTATACGCAGGAACAGTTTGATATTGTGCTGTTGTGATGGGGTTGGATGGCATACAGGTCGGCTGAGAACGCAATGCAGCAAGTTGCTGCGACGCCAAGATGTTTAGCCGGCTTTTTGCTTGCTAGGAAGGATTTGAACAGATTGGCGATACAGTAAGAGAAAAGGCTACCTGAAACTATTTTCAGGTAGCCTTTTGCGTTGTGCGGAGATTATTTCTTCAGCGAATCACGAATTTCGCGCAACAGCAGGATTTCTTCGGAGGGCTCGGCAGGAGCCTCTTCCGGAGCGGCTTTTTGCAGTTTGCTGATGCCTTTGATCACGGCAAAAATAGCGGTGGCGATAATCAGGAAGCTGATCACGGTGTTGATAAACAGGCCGATATTCAGGGTAACCGCGCCGGCAGCTTGGGCGGCGGCCAGGGTGGCGTAACCGTTGGCAGGCGCATCGGCACCTGCTTTCAGGGTGATGAACAGGTTGGAGAAGTCCACGCCGCCCAGAATCAGGCCGATAGGCGGCATGATCACATCGTCTACCAATGATTTGACGATGCCGGAGAAGGCGGTGCCGACTACCATACCGACGGCGAGGTCGATTACGTTGCCGCGCATGATGAAAGCTTTGAATTCGTCGCGTAATGCCATGTGTGTTTCCTTGGAATGGTTAAAAACGGCGGCATGATAAAGGTTTTAGCCGCCGACGTCTTGTAAGTTGCGGATAAATTTTGTTAATTGTGGCTGAATGGCGGGGAAGGCAGCAGATTATTCGATTTCGCCGCTATTGGCTGGCAGGATATGGCGGCAGAAACGCCAATCGGCAACGGCTTGGTCGTCGATATAGGCTTGCGGTTTGGGCAGGAAAGCTTGGAAACAGTGGGCGATTCCCAGCTCTTCGGCGCTGGCGCGGGCGTAGTCGGCACCGCCGCTGCTCCATAAGTAGAGCAGATGGCCGGCGTCGTGCAGGCGGCGGATGTGGGCGATTACGGTGGCCATGGGGATGCGCGTTTGGCCAACGCTGCGGACGAGGGTGTCGTCAACATCGACGAATATGGTTTTGGGGCGGGGCGTATTCATGTGGGGCTACCTGAAAAAAGACCGGGCTGAAGCACTTCACTTCATACGGCCATATTGCTGCCGGGTATGGAAGGAGGGCTTCAGCCTGATTTGTCAAAGCTGGTGCAGGTAAGGCACAAACCCAGGCTGTTGCCTGTGCCGCCTTATTCCGGGTGCATCAGTGCCTGGATTTCAGCCAGGGAAATATCGGGCACGGCACCGTGACGGGTAACATTGAGCGCACCGATGGCGCAGGCGAAGGCCAGGGTGTCTTCGGGGCTGGCGCCGGAGAGCATTTGGAACAGGAAACCGGCAAGGAAGCTGTCGCCCGCGCCCACGGAATCGGCCATGCTCACGCGGAAGCCGTGGTGGGCGAGGATTTTGCCGTGGCGGAAATACACCGCGCCGTGCTGGCCGAGGGTGATGCATATGTGGGCGGTGTCGGTGTGGCCGGCGAGGTAGCGCAGGTTTTGTTCGAGGCTGTGGTAGGGCGAGCCGAAGGCGGCGGAGAGCTCGTAGAGTTCCTCGTCGTTGAGCTTGATGAGGTCGGCATGACGCATGAGGCTGAGCACGCGTTCGGGCTCGTAATGCGGCTTGCGCAGATTGACATCGAGCACGCGGAAGCGGGCGGCGGGCAGGATTTGCTCCAACGCTGCACGGGATACAGGATCGCGCCCGGAGAGGCTGCCATACACGAGCACGTCGGATTCGGCCACGCGCGCGAGCGCTGCGTCGGTTGCGCTGATTTTATCCCAGGCGCAGGGGTAGACGATGTCGTAGCTAGCGCTGCCGTCGGGCTTGAGCAGCACTTTCACCAGGCTGGTGGCGTGTTCTTCATCGGTTTGCACCAAATCGGCGGCCACGTTGCGCGCCGTAATCTGGCGCAGCAGCTCTTCGCCGTCGGCATCGCGGCCGCGCCGGCTGATGATGCTGCAGTCCGCGCCAAACGAGGCCAGGCGCACCAAAACATTGAGCGGCGCGCCGCCGAGGGCTTTGCCGCCGGGGAAGTCGTCCCATAATACTTCGCCGAAGCTGCTGATTTTCATGAT
>CAUPYH010000129.1:0-3900 GCA_963515595.1 uncultured Eikenella sp.
GGTTCGCCGCGTTTGATGGAGCTGTCGAACACGGTGCCGTCGAGCAATCTGCCTTCGTAGTGTACGGTTACAGTGCTCTTAGCAGTGGGCTGTTTGCCGGTGCCTTCGGTTTTCACGCTGTATTGCAGGCCGGAGGGAGTGGTTTTCACGCCTTCTTTGGCTTTGTTGGCTTCGAGGAAGGCTTTACCTTCTTCCAGCTGGCGGGTGGCCAGTTTGCCCATCTGGGCAGTGTGGTATTGCTGCAGGATGTTGTTGGCTTCTTCGTCGCTCACGGGCAGCGGCTGGCTGGCCATACCGGCCTGCAGGCCTTTAATCAGGGTGGCTTGGTCAAAATCTAAGATAGTGTTGGCGTCGCCCAGCTGTTGGCCTTGCAGGTAGCCGATGAGGTAGCTGGCTTTTTGCTGTTCGGTCATGCCGGCCAATACGTCGGAGGCGGCGGCAGGGCCTGAAGCGGCAGCGGGGCCGGATGCGGTTGAAGCTGCGGCAGGGGAAGATGCGGCCGGAGCAGAGGCGCTGCCGGAAGCGGGCTGTTGGTTACAGGCGGCCAGGGCGAATACCACGGCGGTGGCCAGCAGGCCGGTGCGGAATGTGTTGGTTTGCATAAAACTCCCTAATGTGAATGAAAGGAAACAACAGCGGGTATTACATCATTTCCGCCGTACCGTTTCAATCGGTTTTACCTGAATTAAAAGGCCTCGGCTTGTTTTTTCGCGGCGGAAGTGATGAAATCCCGCCTTTGTACCGAACACACAGAAAGATTAGCTATGCCACCCGTTTGCCTGCCGCGCGGCCCGATTATGGCCGATGTTGCCGCCCACCGCCTGAGCGAGGAAGAAAAACAACGCCTGCGGCACCCAGCCGTGGGCGGTGTGATTTTGTTTCGCCGCAATTACCAAAAACGCAGCCAGCTTCAGGCTTTGTGTGCCGAAATCAAGGCGTTGCGTACGCCGGAGTTGGTGATTGCCGTGGATCATGAGGGCGGGCGCGTGCAGCGCTTTATCGAAGGCTTCACCCGTCTACCGGCCATGAGCACGCTGGGCGGCATTTGGGAAAAACAAGGCCAAGCGGCGGCAGAAGCAGCGGCCGAGCAGGTGGGTTGGGTGTTGGCGGCAGAATTGCGCGCCTGCGGTGTAGATTTGTCGTTTACGCCGGTGTTGGATTTGGATTGGGGACAGTGCGCCGTAATCGGCAACCGCAGCTTTCACTGCCAAGCCGATACTGTTACCGCGCTGGCGCTGGCGCTGCAACGCGGGCTCAACCGGGGCGGCATGCAAAGCTGCGGCAAACACTTCCCCGGCCACGGCTTTGTTTCCGGTGACAGCCACCACGTTCTGCCCGAAGACTCGCGCAGCCTGACCGAACTGATGGCGGCGGATATCCGGCCTTTCCGCGCCATGGCTGCCGAGGGCATGGCCGCCGTGATGCCTGCGCATGTGGTGTACCCGCAGGTAGACACACAACCTGCCGGTTTTTCGAGCATCTGGCTGAAGCAAATTTTGCGCCAGGATTTGGGTTTCAACGGCGTGATTTTTTCCGACGACCTCACCATGGAAGGCGCCAGCATGGCCGGCGGTATCCGCGAGCGGGCAGCGCAATCTTTTGCCGCCGGCTGCGATATCGTGTTGGTGTGCAACCGCCCCGATTGGGTGGACGAGCTGCTCGAAGGCTTCAGGCTACCTGAAAACCCGCAACTGGCCGAGCGCTGGCAATACATGGCCGGGCGCGGCACACTAGGGGATTACGCCGCAGTAATGCAGCAGCCCGAATTCCAAGCCGCCCAAGCCTTCACCGCTGCCCTTTCCTCGCCGCAAGATTTGGCCGGCGGGGTGAAAGTGGGCGAGGCGTTTTAAGGAGGATACTTATGTTGAACCCGAAAATTTTCAGCCTGCCGGAAGAAGAGCTGCCGGTAAAAGACGTGCCGCAGGGCTATGCCATCGTTTCCGACCAGGTTGCCAAAGAAGGCATGCCCATCCGTTTTCTCTATCGCGAAGAGCCTGATGCCGCCTTTTCTCCCGACAGCGGCTGGCGGATGTTTTCCGGCTTTGAAGACGATGACTACGCCGACAATGCCGCCAACTTCCACTTCTACAGCCTGCAACGCATGGCTAACTACCAGCCGGCGATCGCCAAATTGCTGCACAGCCCCACCGGCTCGGTGTTTGAGCAGGATTTACACCAGCCGGACTTTGTGGCGGTGAGCGATTGGGAGATTCCGCAGGAGTGAACTTGATGCAGTTAGCATGATAACTGGTAAGAATATAAGGCTACCTGAAATTTTCAGGTAGCCTTTACTGCTACTGTGGACATCGTTTGCAGTCCATTGCTTATTAGATAATGTCATTGCCTGACCACTTTTAGGCAGCGTGCCCATAATGGAGTAAGGCTACCTGAAAAGCGTGTGTGGTTTGCGCTATGTTTCAGGTAGCCTTTTGTTGTGGCCGGGTTGATTCATCAGCCTTGGGCTAATTCAAAATATTTCTGCATCACCAGCAAGCTGGTGATCAGTTCTTGCCTGCTATTGAAGAAGGGCTGCATATAGGCGTTGGCGTTGCGGATGATGCGTTCGGCGGCATCGGGGTGTTGTTGGTAGAAGGCGAGTTTTTCTTCGAAATCGCTGTAGTCGGGCTGGAGGTGGACGTAGTGGACTTCTGGCTGCAGCAGGCCTTCCAGTAGCCAGGTTTCGTAGACGGGGGTGGTCATGAAACAGAGGGAGCGGGAGGCGAGTATCCATTTGAGATTGGTGGCGACGTCGTTGCCTTCGATGCTGAGGATGTATTTGTATTGCAGCTGTTGGCCTACGCTCATGAAGCTGCGGTGGTAGGGCTGGCCGATGGATTGTTTGTGCACGCAGCCGACGTCGCACCGGGGATGGTCGTGGTATTGGTGCAAGAAGCGCAGGCGCTGCTCTTGGAAGGCAGCGCCGCGCCAGACGAGTTGGTTGCGTTTGGCGGCAAAGGGGGTGCGGTCGGGGTAGATGTAGAAGTGGCGCACGCTGTCGAGCTTGAGCAAAACGGAGTGTTGGTTGTCGCTCCGGATGGGGCGGCTTTTCACGAAAGCGGGCTGGGCGGGAATGTGGGTGACGTCGCCGAATTCGTAGGCGAAGCGGGCTTCTGCCGGGAAGTAACGCAGGAGGGCGGCGAGGTCGTAATAGTAGGCGGAGGTGTGGCTGCCGCGTTTGAAATTGCCGGCTAGGCCTACCGGGGTGAGGCTACCTGAAAGGGTAAATGGTTGGTTTTGCCGGTTGCAGTAGTCCACACGCTGCCGGATTTGCTGCTGGATTTCGCTGGGAAGGCGGGCAAACTCGGCTAATACGGGCTCGATGGATTTGGTGAGCAGGCGGTGTGGCAACAGGCCGAAGGGGCTGTGGCGGGTGTAGTAGGCGAGTTTGTGCAGGCGGCGGTGGTAAATGCCGAGGTCGATGGGCATGGCAGTTTAGCGGGGCTGCATCAGTTGTTTGGCTTCCTGGCGCTTGAGTTTCCAGCCGTGGGAGCAAATGGGGCAGGTGAGGTAGTATTTTGATTCCATTCGGAACAGGGGGATGAAGAAGAAGGTGAACTTGGTGTAGGCGTTGGTGATGTGCAGATTAACGCGGTTGTTGCAGTGGCCGCAGATGCAGCTCTCGCCGCTTTCGCCCAGGTCGTCGAAATAGCCTTTGCTGCCCCAAATGAAGATCATGTTATTTTCCCTTTATACATAGATGGTTATATGTGAAATCCGAGCCGGCACGTTGCGGCCGGCCCGGCCGGTTTGCTTATACGATTTCGGCTTTGGTGATGACTACGGGCTCAACCGGCACGTCGTCGTGGTAGCCATGGCGTTTAGTGGCCACGCCTTCGATGGCGTCGACGACATCTTGGCCTTCCACTACTTTGCCGAATACGGCGTAGCCCCAGCCGTGCA
>CAUPYH010000130.1:0-3764 GCA_963515595.1 uncultured Eikenella sp.
CAACGTAGTCTTGGTAAGCCGGCAGGGCGATAGCAGCCAAAATACCGATAATGGCGATAACGATCATCAACTCGATCAGGGTGAAACCTTTTTGTACTTTTTTCAACATGACATTTTCCTTTTAAAAAAATGGAACTTAATAAAACCGAATCTTTCGACCCGGGAACTTCAACCAAAAGAAGGAGACAACTAAAAAACTTCGTTTTCGGCTTCGGCTTGTTTGCCGTCGCCACGAGAAACATAAAGCAACGGCTGTGCCAAAAAACAAAAAAAACAGCCTCATTTTTTTATAATTATATGTTTTATAATTTATTTTTATTAATTTTTCATTCAACAGACAGACCTGTGCGACCATTCCGTGTCGCTATCAAACCTGCAAAACTGACATTTATCGTCAGTTTTTGGCCCGCTATTTTGCACAGATTGCCGTTTTATGGGCTTCATAGCCTGCCAATTTAGGTTGCTGCCATTTTAAGCGGCGATTTTTGGCATTCCACTATATCTATCCACTTTTATCGGTGTGGCAATACTGCCCTAGTGCAAAAATAAAGTAAGGTGGCATTACTATGCCGCCATTTGATTCAGGAAGAATTCGCTTTGCAACAACTTGTCCCGTTATAAGGGCTTCGCTTTAACCACGCGAAAGCCATGCTGCAGCTTTCAGGTAGCCTTTAGCCTTCCGATGCTATCACCGCTTCAATTAAAGCCATTCCGTTTTCAATCCGAAATGCCACTTCCCAATCTCCCACCGCCATCTTATATATCCGCTGCGGCGTATCCTGATAAGCCGGGCGCGGGTCTTGGGCGATGCTTTGTTCAATCAACAGGCGAATGGGCGGCGGCAGGGATGCTGCGTTTATCTCATCTAGCCAAGCTACTTCGAGCGACACGGGCGGAACGGCGGCGAAGCCGGGAGCGGCATCGGGCTGTGCTTCCACAAAGGGCAGGTAGGGTTTGATATCTAACACCGGTGTGCTATCGAGCAAATCCGCCCCTCCACACCACAGCCGCACTCCGCCCTCGGTTTCAATGTGCTCCAGCTTGAGCAGGGAGAGCCCCAGCGGGTTGGGGCGGAACGGGCTGCGCGTGGCAAAGACGCCCATTTTCCGGTTGCCGCCCAAACGCGGCGGCCGCACCAAGGGCTGCCAGCCTGCCCCGGCCACGCCGTGAAACACAAACTGCACCCAGATATGGCTGAAGCTTGCCAACCCGCGCACGCAATCGGCAGAAAACTCGGGTAGGAATTCGATGCATACCTGGGCGGAAGGCACCAAGCCGGGCTGGCGCGGCACGCCGAATTTCTGTTTATAAGGAGAGCGGACGTAGGCAATGGTTTGCAGGGTGTGGGTGGCAGACATGGTTTAGGGCAATAAATATGGAATAGATAAGAAGGCTACCTGAAAGCGTAAGCTTCAACGAAGTTAAAACGATGTCTTGGCGCAGCCAAGGCTAAGTTTCTGCGAAGCTAAAGCGTCAGTTTAACGTAGTTCAAACGAAGTTTCCGTAGGAAGCGGAGTTTGTGTGAGATTGAGATTAAATCTTGGCAAGGCAGCAAGGTATCGGCATCCTCCCCCTCCTTATTACCTACCTGTTTTCTATACCCAATAGAAACCGGCAGCCTCGGAATTCCCGGGCTGCCGGCCTGATTTCACTAATGCGGCGTTGAATTGAAATCAGCTTACTGCTGGCGTTGGCAAGCGGTTTCTACGCGGTTGCCATAGGGGTCTTTGAAGCTGAACGCAGCTTCATTGCCCTTGCGATGCCACTCGGCACCACTGCCGAACAGGCCGCGGTTAGAGGTGTAGCGCTCACCGGAACCGGAAGTGGCGCGGTTGAGCACGGCGCGTTTGTCGTCAAGCTGCAGGCTCACGCGGTCGGTACCTTGCTGGCGCACGGTTACAGACAGGCCATTTTCACAGCTGAAACGCTCAACACTTGCGCGGCGCTCGCCACGACGCTCGTGGCGCGGAGCTGGCTCGTTGCCCGGATCTTGCATGCTGCTTTCATGGCGTTGGTGATATTGATGACGGTGACCGTCGTCTTGCGGAGTGTTCACCACGCAGGCGGTCAACAATAAAGCCAAAGAGGCCGGTACAGCCCAAGTACGTACTTTCATTGTGTATTTCCTATAAAATGAGAAAATACCGCCATAGCCGGCGGCAAGAGCATCTTAGCCCAAAGCGTGCGGCATAAAAAGGGGGATTAACCAAGATTTACGGCAATATCTAAATTATTCCGGTGAAAAGGCTACCTGAAAGCATTTGGCTGCTTTCAGGTAGCCTTTAGGTTTGGCAAACATTAAGCTTTGGTTTCGCGTTTTGGCTTTACAGAAGCTCCGCCTTAGCTGTGCCAAGACATCGTTTTAACTTCGTTGAAGCTTGCGCTTTCAGGTAGCCTATTTTAAGACGGGCTGTATGTATCGCCTGCCGCCTGCTGTTTTAATCCTGCAAAAACGGGTTGTGCCGTTTTTCGTGGCCGATGGTGGTGCTGCGGCCGTGGCCGGGTAGCACTATGGTGTCTTCTGGCAACACCAGCAGTTTCTCGCGGATATTGCGCAAGAGGTCGGCATGGCTGCTGCGTTCGAAATCGGTGCGGCCGATGGATTCGTAAAACAACACGTCGCCGGCGATCAGCAGGTTTTGTTCGGCGCAGTAAAACACCACATGGCCGGGCGTGTGGCCGGGGATGTGCAGCACTTGGAAGCGGTATGTGCCCACGTTCAACTCGTCGCCTTCTTCCAACCAGCGGTTCGGGCTCACCGGCTGGGACACAGGAAAACCGAAGTTGGCGGTGATTTCGGGCAGGTTGTCGAGCAGCCATTGGTCGTCACGGTGCGGGCCGATTACCGGCAGCGGGGTATGCTGAATCATCTCGGCCACGCCGCCGGCATGGTCGAGGTGGCCGTGGGTAAGCCAGACGGCCTTGGGCTGCACGCCGAGTTTGGCGGCTTCTTCCAATAGCTGCGGCACGTCGCCGCCCACGTCTATCCACACGGCTTCTTTGCTTTCTTCGTCCCACAAGAGCGAGCAGTTTTGGCGGAAGGGGGTAACGGCGAACACGGTAAGGTTAAGCGGCATGGGTGGCTTTCTTTATAAGAATTTTCAGGTAGCCCGCATTGTGCCGCCGCGCGCGCCAAAGGTAAACCTTTTTAAGGTTTGGCGTATCCGCTACAATGCGCCATTTATCCCCTTTGCGAGCAAGTTCATGCACACGCCCAAGCCCAACCCCCTCAACCTCTGCTGGCTCGATATGGAAATGACCGGCCTCAACCCCGAGCACGACCGCATTATCGAAGCCGCCGTGGTGATTACCGATGCCGATTTAAACATCCTCGCCCAATCCGAATCCTACGCCATTCATCAAAGCGACGAACTGCTCAACGGCATGGATGCCTGGAACACCAGCACTCACGAGCGCACCGGCCTCACCCAGCGCGTGAAAGATTCCACCCTTTCCGAAGCCGAAGTGGAGCAACGCCTGCTCGATTTTATTGCCCAATGGATTCCGCAGGGCACCAGCCCCTTGTGCGGCAATACCGTGCACCAAGACCGCCGTTTCATGCAGCGCTACATGCCCCGCCTGGAAGCCTGGTTCCACTACCGCAACCTCGACGTATCCACCCTCAAAGAGCTCGCCCGCCGCTGGCATCCCGCTGCCTACAAAAGCTTCAGCAAAAAAGGCTCGCACCGCGCGCTGGACGACATCTTGGAGAGCATCGAAGAATTGCGCCACTACCGCCAAACCTTCCTGCGCCTGCCCGAAGC
>CAUPYH010000131.1:0-3697 GCA_963515595.1 uncultured Eikenella sp.
TTTGGAACGTCGCCAAATACGTCAAATCCAACGCCATCGTCTTCGGCAAAGGCGGCCAAACCTACGGCATCGGCGCAGGCCAAATGAGCCGCGTGGACAGCACCCGCATCGCCGCCCGCAAAGCGCAGGACGCAGGTTTGGACTTAAACGGCGCGTGTGCCGCTTCGGACGCATTTTTCCCCTTCCGCGACGGTGTGGACGTCATCGCCGAACAAGGCATCAAAGCCATCATCCACCCCGCAGGCTCGATGCGCGATCAGGAAGTCTTCGACGCGGCGAACGAACACGGCATGGCCATGGTAGTAACGGGCGTGCGGCATTTCAGGCACTAAGCTTTTCCGTATGGCAAAAGGCTACCTGAAACACCTATGCACTAAATACGATACTGACCAAGATTTAGTATCCAGATCTTATCCGCGTTACGTTTACCTAAATGCTAAATACAGGAAAAACAATGCCCTTATCCAAAACTGAACTTACCGAACTCGCCGCCAATCTGTTTGATAGTTATGACGAAGGCTTTGAAGGCGACACGCCGCTTACAGATAGCATCATCGCACGCGCAGAAGTCGAACTGGGCTACAAACTGCCCGCCGACTACACCGCCCTGATGCGCCTGAAAAACGGCGGCAACCTGAAACGCCGCCTCTTCCACTATACCGATGAAGATGGTGCGCAGTGCAGCCTGATGGTGCGCAGTCTTTACGGAATCGGCTTTACCAACGACAGTGCCCTGTGCGGCGAAATGGGCAGCCGCTTTTTGGAAGACCCCGAAAACCACGCACTGCCCCATGTCGGCATTTATTTTGCCGAGGAGGACAACGGGCACGGTTTTTTCGCACTCGATTACCGCAACATCGGCGCAAACGGCGAACCGCCCGTCATCAACATCTATCAGGACGATTTGACGGAAGAATACATCGCAGACAGCTTTGCCGGTTTCGTCCGCCGCCTGACCGAAGACGAATAAACAAGGCTAGCCGAGTAGATCTGATTCTCGCATCTAGCATTTCAGGTATTGCGGCAACGGATTGCGATAATGGAAATATTGAAGGTTTTATCAGATACAAGTATCATCCAACAAAACTACGATTACTACATTTTCAGGTAGCCTCAAGAGCAAACTAATGGAACCTCAAGAACTCGATACCCTAAACCTCAACGAAGCCCTCGCCGAAATCCTGCAAGCCCACGGCTATACCTGCCAAATGCAAGGGGAAAAAATCCTGCCCGATTTCGCCGTGCCCGTGCAGCTCGAAACCTGGGCGTTTCCGCGCGAACGCAGCAACGGCGCGGTGGTGAGCCGTTTTGATGTCGGCATCACCCTGCCCGACGGGCGCGAACTCTACGAATGCTGCGGCGACATCGGCGAGAATCTGGAAGAAGCCCTCTCGCGCAACCTGCAAAGCTTCTGCACCAACAGCCTGCACGTTTTGCTGGATGCGTTCAACCCCGGCGAAAACCATTGCCCGCACGAAATCTGGACAGCCCGAAACGGCAACCGTTTCCAAGCCATTTTGGGCGACTGGACAACGAAAAAACTGGGCGGAGACACCGACGGCGGCGACGCAGAAACAATCGGCAACATCATTCCCGAGGCATTAGAAAATACGCTGCAAGGCATCATCTGCCATCAAAACCTCGAAGCGCAATATCATTTAATCCGCTTCTTTTATGCCCAATCCGACAACGCAACACTGGATGTGGAATTTATGATCGACAACCAAGATGGTACCGCTGAAGAAGAAAATCAATTTGCCCAGCTCCCCTGGCCGCGCAGAGAAACCTATTACAGCGTACGCCGCTGCATCATGCTCAAGCCCTTGGATGAAAACTAGGTATAAGCTCCCTATTTTTTCTCCATAACAAAAGGCTACCTGAAATTTTTCAGGTAGCCTTTTATTCAATCACGACTTAAAGCGGTTTAGTCTTCGCCGGCAAATGCCAACAGCAGACGCAAGAGGCCGGTGAAGATGTTGTAGATGGCAACAAACAGCGTCAACGCGGCGCTGATGTGGCTGTCTTCACCGCCTTCGATGATCACGCGCACCTGCCACATAATCAGCACGGAGCTCACGATCACAAACAGAGCAGATACGGTGAGGGAGAGCGCGGGAATGCTCAGGAAGAGGTTGGCTATCATAGCGATAAAGGCCACCACAAAGCCCACGGTAACGAAGCGGGCGATGCTGTTGGTTTGGAAGGTGGACGATTTGGCCATGGCTGCCATGCTCAGGAACACGGCGGCAGTCATCACGGCGGCAATGCCGATGAGCTCGATGCCGTTGGAAAGCGCCAAGCTGTAGTTCAAAATCGGGCCGAGCGAGAAGCCGAGGCCGAAAGTGAGCACCATCAGCAGGGCTGCGCCCACATTGCTGTAGCGGTTTTTCTCGATCAGGAAGCACATGCCGTAGAAGAAGGCGAGGAAAATACCCACGGCCATCCAATAGTTGCCGGTGAAGCTGAACAGGCTCAGGCCGGTGGCCATGGCGACGAACGCGCCGGCAGCCGCCGGAAGGAACGAGAGCCCGAGCAGGCCGTAGGTTTTGCGCAAAATGGTGCTTTGCGCGGAAACGCTGCCGCCCACGTCGGTGTAATCGTAAACATTGCGCGGTTGCATGTGGAAAAACTCCTCTTGATATCAAATAAAAAAGAAACGAATACGGATTGTAGCAGCAAATACGCCGTTTGCAAAAAATTCAGCCGGCCGCTGCTGCTGCCTGTTTGGGCAGTTAAACAGCAAGATGGGGCAGCAGGGCAGGTTTGCAAGCGTTGCGGCATATATTTGGCTATAATTCAGCACTTTCTATTCTCTGCCGCACACCATGCCTGCTCCCCGCTATGCCGTTTTCGGCAACCCCGTGACTCACAGCCGCTCGCCCGCCATCCACCAAATGTTTGCCGCACAAGAAGGTACGGCGATCGAATATGAACGATTGCTGGCCGAGCCGGGCTGCTTCGCCCAGGCTGCCGCCGCCTTTTTCGCTGCGGGCGGCGCGGGCGCCAACGTAACCGTGCCGTTCAAAACCGACGCCTGCGCCTGGGCAGACAGCCTGTCCGAACGCGCCCGTGCCGCCGGAGCGGCCAACACATTAATCAAACAGGCCGACGACCGAATCCATGCCGACAACACCGACGGCCTCGGCTTGGTGGCCGATATCAGCCGCAACTTTCAGGTAGCCTTGGCCGGCAAGCGCATCCTCCTTATCGGCGCAGGCGGCGCAGCGCGCGGCGTGATTCTGCCCCTGCTCGAATGCCGCCCCGCCAGCCTCACCATTACCAACCGCACCGCGGCCAAAGCGCAAAAGCTGGCTGCCATTTTCGGCATCCGCGCCGCCGAGTTGGGCGAGCTGCCTGCCGCCGGTTTCGATATTATTATCAACGCCACCTCCGGCAGCCTGAGCGGCCAAGTGCCCGCCATTGCCCCTGCCGTATTCGCCCAATGCGAACTCGCCTACGACATGGCCTACGGCCGCGAGCCCACCGCCTTTATGCGCTTCGCCGCCGAATCCGGCGCAGGGCGCAGCGCCGACGGCTTGGGCATGCTGGTGGAACAAGCCGCCGAATCCTACCGCCTCTGGCGCGGTTTTTCCCCAAAAACCGCCCCCGTACTAGCCGCCCTGCGCGCTGGAGATATTTAGCGCAAACCTGCCAAAGGCTACCTGAAAACTTGGCCTCGCAGAAACTCAGCTTCCGG
>CAUPYH010000132.1:0-3656 GCA_963515595.1 uncultured Eikenella sp.
TGCCTTACAAGCAGAATGTCGGCGGTTCGACTCCGTCATCACCCACCATTTTTTTGCGCGCGGTGGTAGCTCAGTTGGTTAGAGTACCGGCCTGTCACGCCGGTGGTCGCGGGTTCGAGTCCCGTCCACCGCGCCATTTATTATTAAAACCCCTCTGCTGAAAAGTGGAGGGGTTTTAGCATTTCTGGTTTTAATATTCCACGTATCACTGCCGTGAAAAGCCGATTGGTTTTATGGTATATTCGCCGTGGCCGATAATAGGTTGGGATTACTTTTTATATAGTATTTTCAAATTAATATGATGCAAAGGCTGCCCGCTTGGTTGCGCTGCTATTGGAAGCAGCTATAGCCGGTTGGTTTTAATTTAGACATTTAACAAACTTCAGGAGTTGCATGATGGAATTTCGCATTGAAAAAGATACCATGGGAGAAGTAAAGGTGCCGGCCAACCGGTATTGGGGCGCACAAACCGAGCGCTCGCGCAACAACTTCAAAATCGGCCCGGCTGCTTCTATGCCGCATGAAATCATTGAAGCCTTTGCCTATTTGAAAAAAGCAGCCGCTTTTGCCAATGCCGACTTGGGCGTATTGCCTGCTGAGAAGCGCGATCTGATTGCTGCCGCCTGCGATGAGATTTTGGCGCATAAGCTGGATGAAGAGTTCCCGCTGGTGATTTGGCAAACCGGTTCCGGCACACAGTCCAACATGAATTTGAACGAAGTCATTTCCAACCGCGCCCACGTGTTGAACGGCGGCAAATTGGGTGAGAAAAGCGTTATCCACCCCAATGACGACGTAAACAAATCCCAGTCCTCCAACGACACCTATCCCACCGCCATGCACATTGCTGCTTACCAAAAAGTAGTGCAGCACACCCTGCCCGCCGTTAAGCGCCTGCAAAAAACCTTGGCTGCCAAAGCCGAGGCATTTGCCGACGTGGTGAAAATCGGCCGTACCCATCTGATGGATGCCACCCCGCTCACCCTCGGTCAAGAATTTTCCGCCTATGCCGCCCAGCTTGCCTACGGCATCCGTGCCTTGGAAAACACCCTGCCGCACTTGGCCGAACTTGCCTTAGGCGGCACTGCCGTGGGCACTGGCTTGAACACGCCCAAAGGCTACGATGTCCAGGTAGCCTCCTATATCGCCAAATTCACCGGTCTGCCTTTCGTTACCGCACCGAACAAATTCGAAGCATTGGCCACGCACGACGCGATTGTAGAAACCCACGGCGCATTGAAGCAGCTGGCTGTGTCGCTGTATAAAATCGCCAACGATATCCGCCTTCTGGCTTCAGGCCCGCGTTCCGGCATCGGCGAAATCCTGATTCCCGAGAATGAGCCCGGCTCCTCCATTATGCCCGGCAAAGTGAACCCCACCCAATGCGAAGCCCTCACCATGGTGTGTGCCCAAGTGTTGGGTAACGACACCGCCATTTCATTCTCCGGCACGCAGGGCCAGTTCCAGCTCAACGTGTTCAAACCTGTGATGGCTGCCAACTTCCTGCAATCTGCGCAGCTTTTGGCCGATGTTTGCATCTCGTTTGACGAACATTGTGCAGCCGGCATTGAGCCCAACCTGCCGCGCATCAAGCAGCAGCTCGACAATTCATTGATGCTGGTTACCGCGTTGAACACCAAAATCGGCTACGAAAACGCTGCCAAAATCGCCAAAGCCGCCCACAAAAACGGCACCACCCTGCGCGAAGAAGCCGTGAAATCCGGCCTCTTGACCGCCGAGCAGTTTGACGACTGGGTACGTCCTGCCGATATGGTAGGCAGTTTGAAATAAGTTTGGTTAGGCAGGAGGAAGCGCATATTGGAAGCAGTATGCGCTTTATTTTGTTTGTTGTTGGCACGGCAGGAAGGCTACCTGAAAAGTGTTTGTTTGGATTTTCAGGTAGCCTTTTGATGATATGTGTATCGGTATGGCCATAGTTAAAGCACTTATTTCTGCATACTGTATCGGCAAGCTTTGCCGTACTACGGCGGCTCGCTGCCCGGTATGAAGCAATAAGTGCTTTAGCTATGGTTGCCCGAGGGTAACTGTTGAGTGCAATCTAAAAGGCTACCTGAAAGTTTGGCTGCGCAGAAACTTCGCTGCGTTGCGCTTTCAGGTAGCCTTTGCTTGTGATTACTGACGGTTCAGTTTGTTAACGGCTACGGCCGTTGTTGTCGTACACCATTTTGGTGCCTTCAAAGATATGGATGCTGGCGGCGCAGGTGTCAGTTGAACATGCTTTCATCGGCAGGGTTACGCTGTAGCGGCCGCTGCGGGCGGGACGGTAGCTGAACAGGGGCACGCTGTCGCCCAATACGTCTTGTTTCACCACGCGGCCATTGAGGCGTACGGTGAGGTCGATGTCGGAGCAGTTGTCGTCGCAGTCGCCGTAGAAGGTGTAGGCTTTACCGGCGGTGAGGTTAACTTGCTCGGTGTGGCTCTGGCCGGCGGCAAGGCGTTGCTGGCGCAGGAGGAGTACGCGGGCGGCCGGGTCGTGGCTTTCTACGATCTCCACATTGCTTCGTTGTGCGCGCAGCAGGGAGGGATCGGTGTCGGTGCTGCTTTCAAACACTTGCACGGAGTAGGCGCAGGAGTCGTTGTCGCAGTCTTCCATGCTGATGTTGAGCTGATGGCGGCCGCCTTGCTCTGCTTTGAAGTTCAGCAGGGGTTCGCTGTCGCCATCGGTGTCGGAGGCGATGGTTTTGCCGTTGGCGCTGAGGGTGAGGTCGAAGTCTTCGCAGGCTTGGTCGCAGCGGCCGAATACGTTGTAGTATTTGCCGGCAGTGAGCTCAATGTCCACGCTGCGGCTTTGGCTGTCGGCGAGCTGGCCGCTAATCAGGGGCAGTTCGCGGACGTTTTTATCGATACCTTGTTGCTCTTCTCGGATGATTTTTTGTAAGGCTGCCAAGGACGGGCCTGTGTTGTCGCTGTTGCCTACTTTGCCGCCGCTAAATACTTGCAGCATGGAGCGGCAGCGGCTGCGTGAGCAGTCTTTCATTTCAGTATTGAGTTCTACACGGCCATCGCGCTCGGCTTGCCAGGTGAAGCGGGAGCCGTCGCCACGGTTTTTACGGAATAGGGTGGTGCGGCCTTGGGTAACGCTGAATCTGATGTCGCTGCAGTTTACGGAGCAGTCGGCGAACACGGTGTATACCTGGCCGGCTTTCACATCCAGTGTGGTGGTGTTGCTTTGGCCTTCTTCCAGGCGCACGGTGCGCTGGAACAGCAGCTGTGCGGCGGGGTCTTCACCTTTGATGGTTTCGGTGTGGGTGGATGCTTGGCCGGTGAGGTAACTGTCGGCAGCAAAAGCGGGTAGGGAGAGGGCGGCCAAAATTGGCAGCAGGGTGAGTTTTTTCATGGGTTGTTTCCTTTTGTTGGAGGAGAAAGAAATTTTGCTAAACGGCTGATAACGAAGGACTGCGCTTTCGCTACAAGGCGTGCTAACGCTGTAGCAGCAGCGTGCTCATCCGTTATATGCAAAATTTTGCGGCATTATGCCTAATTGCGTTAAATTTTCCAACTAATTTGCTCGGGTATGTGTGCGTTGGCTAATACATCAAAGACTACCTGAGAATTTGGTTTCGCAGCAACGCTGCTTGGCATCGTTTTGCTGAGATCGAAGCTTCACTTTCAGGTAGCCTTTTTCTTGCCTGCAG
>CAUPYH010000133.1:0-3646 GCA_963515595.1 uncultured Eikenella sp.
GCCATCCTCTCCCGCGCCGGGCAACGCCGCAGCCACACAGTGGTGCAGGAAAACGAAGCCCTCTCCGTGCGCGCCACCATGAGCCGCATCCTGCGGCGTCTGCAAGACGGCGGCTGCCGCTTCAGCCGACTGTTTGAGCCGGAGAGCGGCGTGGCGCAGGTGGTGGTGTGCTTTATCGCCCTGTTGGAGCTGGTAAAGGAAGGGTTGGTGCGGCTCACGCAAGAAGACGGCGCGTTTGGCGATATTTTGGTGCAACTGCCCGGTGAGACAGATGAAACTGCTGTGCTGCAAAGCGAAGGCGATGATGCAAACCAATAGCAAGGCAGGCTGTACATACAGCGATATGGTTTTCAGCCGGCCTTGACAATGCCTCCTGCCAGTCAAACAATAACACCCCTCCGCCTCCTAAAGGCTACCTGAAAATATATCGCTCCAAATCGAAACCGCCATGCCTGCCAATTCCGCTCTCTACCGCATTCTCAGCCAACACTTCCTCGACCTTCCCCATTCCCGCGCCATCGGCCTGCGCTACGAAGGCATCCGCGCTCGCCGCCCTGTGCTCAGTTTCGATTGGCAGCCCCACCTCGTTGGCCGCCACGACACCCAAACCATTCACGGCGGTACCATCACCACCCTGGTGGATATGGTTTCCGCCTGCGCGGTAACCGCCCAGCTGCCCAGTGCCGAAATCCTCTCCACCCTCGATATGCGCATCGACTACATGCACCCCGCCACCCCCGGCCGCCGCATCTACGGCCGCGCCGAATGCTACCGCCTGGCTGGCCAAGTGGCCTTCGTGCGCAGCAGCTGCTACCAAGAAGACCCTTCCGACCCCTTTGCCTTGGGTATGGCCACCTTCATGCGCACCCCGCTCACCCCAGAACAACAAGCCAAACTACAGGAGATGTTGCAAGCATGAGCAGCCCCTTCATCCTCTCCCCCGAGCTCACTGCCGAAGCCGCCAAACTCATCCCCTACACCGAATTCATCGGCCTGCAATGCGGCGAATCCAACGGCCATCCCCTGTTTGCCCTGCCATACAAACGGGAAAACATCGGCAACATCTTCCTGCCCGCCCTGCACGGCGGCATGCTCGGCGGCTTCATCGAAAGCTGCGCCGTGCTCTTCCTCTACCGCCAGGCCGGCCTCGCCGAGCTGCCTAAAATGATCGATTTATCGCTCGACTACCTGCGCAGCGGCAAACCGGAAACCACCTACGCCCGCTGCTCCCTCACCCGCCAAGGCAGCCGCATCGCCAACGTGGCGGTGGAAGCCTGGCAATCCGATCCCGCCAAACCGATTGTGGTGGCCCGCTGCCACTTCCAAATGCCCGCCGCCCAATAGCTTTGCGCCTCTGGTATGTGCAAAATTTCAGGTAGCCTGTTTTCTGTAAAACAGGCTACCTGAAATTTTTATAATGGATGAAAAAGAATGCTGCGGTGTTGGTTCGCCTTGCCGTACTGTCTGCACTATCTGTGGTTCACCTTTTTGTCCAATTCTTATTTCCATCCGCTCTATAGGGATGACACATCAAACCCTAATCCACATACTCTCCCTCATCCTTATTCAAAAACGCATACGGCACGCCAATCAGCAGCCCGCCACCGATCCAATTGGCCACAAAAGCCACGCTGCAATGACGCAGGATATTCAGCGCTTCAAAATGCGACACGCTATCGGCAATCTGATTGAAGCCCACCAGCGCAAATGAAGCAAAGTTCGCCGCCACGTGTTCGTTGGCCAAAAACACAAACATATACACCGCCGCAAACACTGCCGCAATCTTCGCCGCCTGCTCCTTCAGTAGCAGATAAGCCACCACCGCCACGTTCACAAACAGATTGGCAAAAATCCCCTCCGCCAGCACCAAGCCGTTTGGCCGCTCCAGCTTGTGCCCCACCATATTGGCCAAATAGCCATCCGCCGAAATATGGGCAAACGCGCTGGTTTGGTTGAACAGCCAGGCGGTGAAAATCGAACCGATTAAATTAAACGCCGTGCAGTAGAGCAAAATAATCAGCGCCTTTTCCCATTTGATTTTTTTGAGAAAGGTGCCGGCCGTGAGATACATCATATTGGAAGTGGTGAGCTCCGCATTGAGAAATAGGATATACACCAGCCCCCACGAGAAGAAAAACGGGAAAGCAAACCGCCCCAGCGAAGGGTGTACCGTGTTGAGCACATCCGCCGCAATCACGCCCGTGGCCGGCGTGAGCGTGAGCAGCATGCCGGCAATCAGCGAACGCAGCGCATACTTCGACTTGCTGCGCTCAAACAGCCACTCTTTCTTATGGCAGGCTTGCTCGATTTTTTCCACAAATACGGATTGCGCCATAGCGGTTCCCTTTTTCAAATTGGATTGCTTTCAACTTATGATTTGTATGTTTCAGGTAGCCCTGGCTAAAGCCAGCACAGGCTACCTGAAAATTTCTCTGGTGCCGGTGTCGGCACAGCCATGCCGGCTTATCGTGCTGCTGCGGTGTAGCCTATCCGTTTCAGCTGCCTCAGGCAAGTATGGCAGGCTACCTGAAAGGCTTGGCTTCAACACAGTTCAAACGAAGCGGCAGCGCCTCACGGGCGCCTATTCAAACATTTCCTGCCATTTCACCAACTGCTCGGCAAACGGCCATTCCACGCTGTCGAGCAGGTTTTTGGTGATCAGCCCCAATTCGGTGTCGCCTTCGATTTGCAGCTTGCGTTTGAAAAACAGGGTGTCCGGGTCTTCTTCGCGCAGCATCATGCGCAGGAAATCCACGCCGTTGGCGGCCAGCCGGAGGTCGGGTTCGCCTTCGAAGCGGCGGTCGAGGAAACGTTCGCTATCGGCGGTAAAGCGCACGGTGATGCCCGCATCGAGCACGTCGATTTCGAAGGTGCGTCCGTCAAACAGGCTCATGTCGGCGGGCAACAGGCCGCGTTTGAGCATGAGGTTGAGGGTTTTAACCAGCGCGAAACGCGGCGGCAGGGCGGGCAGGCGGCGGCCGATTTGGGCGCACCATTGCGGCAGGGTGATGTTGGGCAGGGGCATTTGGTTTCCTTTCTTTATCCGGCTACCTGAAAATCTGTGTTTTGACGGTTTTACAGGCTGGCCGGAAACTGCGTCAGCGGGCAGGCGGACAGGGTTTGCCTGTGTATTGCCAACGGGTTACTTTGGTTTCGCCGTTTACAGTAATGATATAGGCGAGAGGTTTACGGTCGGAGCGTGAAATTTTCAGTTCTTCGGTACGCGGGCTGCCGTCGCGATTGGGTTGTGCATAGCGGACGGTGGCGGTATTGGGGGCGTGGCGGCCGCCGATATGGTAGGTAAATTCATGCGGTGGAACTTCGCCGCCATTGTGCCAGGAGCGAATATCATCGGCAAAGTGGCGAACCTCGTCGGCAATGGTTTGGCTGTTCATACAACGGATTGTGCCGCTGTCGAGATGCCGCCACAAGCCGCTTTCGATTTCCAAGGCTTGGGCAGAGTGGGCGAACAGCAGGATGGTAAAGATGAAAAGGCGGCGGTAGGCGGGCATGGGTATGTTTCCGAAACGGATAGGAGGGCTGATTGTACGGTTTTTGCCGTGCAAAAGCCCGCTTTGTTTTCAGGTAGCCCCTTTCAGGCGGCGTTGATGCCGTAGGCTTTGCGGTGGGCTTCCACGGCTTCGAT
>CAUPYH010000134.1:0-3597 GCA_963515595.1 uncultured Eikenella sp.
GCCACGCCGAATTCGTTGAATTGGTGCATTTCTTTGGTGCGGATTTGCACCTCGATGCCTTTGTCTTCCGGGCCGACAATCACGGTGTGCAGGCTTTTGTAGCCGTTGCCTTTAGGATTGGCGATGTAGTCGTCGAATTCGCCGGGGATGGGCTGCCAAAGGCTGTGCACGATGCCCAGCACGGTGTAGCACTCGGGCACGCTGTTCACCAGCACGCGCACGGCGCGGATGTCGTAGAGCCCTTCGAAATCGAGCTTTTTCTTCACCATCTTGCGGTAGATGGAGTAGATGTGTTTGGGACGGCCGGCCACGTCGTAATCGCGGATGCCGTATTTGGCCAGCTCGGCTTTGAGGATGCCGAGGAAGTGGTCGATATAGTGCTGCCGCTCGGGGCGTTTTTCGTCGAGCAGTTGGGCGATGCGGCGGTATTCTTCGGGATTTTGGTGGCGGAAGCCGAGGTCTTCGAGCTGCCATTTGAGCTGCCACACGCCCAAGCGGTTGGCCAGCGGGGCGAAAATATCCAGCGTTTCTTTGGCAATGCTGCGTTTTTCCGGGCTGTCGGGGCAGCCGCCGAGGTATTGCATGGTGCGGGTGCGCAGGGCGAGCTTGATTAGTACCACGCGGATGTCGGACACCATGGCCAACAGCATTTTACGCATGGTTTCCGCTTGTGCGGCACGCTCTTCGGGCGTGGCCAAGCCGTCCACACGGGCAAAGTGGGTGAGTTTCTGCACTTGGTCGATACCCTGCACCAGGCCGCATACGGTTTGGCCGCACTGTTCGGCTACCTGAAGCTTCCAATCCGCGCCCTGCTTGGGCATGCCCGACAATATGGTGGCGGCCACGGCTTCGGGCAGCAAATCGAGCTGCGCCACCATCTGCGCCGCGCCTACGGTGTGCGGCAGCAGCGGCTCGCCGGCGTAGGTTTGCGCGTCGGCGGGGTAGTGCGCCTCGGCCAGCGCAAGCGCCTGCTGCAAGAGTACACGGTCGGCCTCGTTTTGCTGCGCGGCATAGCCTTTCAGCCAGGCCAAACATTCTTGCAGGTTGGTTACATGCGTGTCTGAATAGCCGGTCTCCATGGTTTCCCCTTTTTTGCGGTATGAATTTTTACGGTATGAAAGTTGATTGTAACCAAAAATCCGGCCAGCGGGGCCTGGTTGGTGCAGGGAGTTTGATGCAGGTGCAATTTTGTGTGGGGAAGTGGTAAGATTCGCGTTTCGCACAGGCTACCTGAAAGATAACCGCTATGCTGTTCCATCCCGAAGTCATGACCGTTGAAATGCTGGCGCAGAAAATCCGCAAAATCCCCAACTGGCCGCAGGAAGGCGTGCTGTTTCACGACATCACCCCCGTGCTGCAAAGCCCGGAATATTTCCGCCTGCTGGTGGATTTGCTCACCTACCGCTACATGACGCAAGACATCGACGTGGTGGCCGGGCTGGACGCGCGCGGCTTCATCATCGGCGCCGCGCTGGCTTATCAGCTCAACGTGGGTTTTGTGCCCATCCGCAAAAAAGGCAAGTTGCCCTTCACCACCGTTTCCGAAAGCTACGCGCTCGAATACGGCGAAGCTACCGTGGAAATCCACACCGACGCCATTAAAGACAACGCCCGCGTGTTGCTGGTGGACGACCTCGTGGCCACCGGCGGCACCATGCACGCCGGCATCAAGCTCATCCGCAAGCTCGGCGGGAATGTGGTGGAAGCTGCCGCTATCCTTGAGTTTACCGATCTGCCCGGCGGCGACCGCGTCCGTAACGAAGGCGTGCCCTTGTTTACCCTGTATCAAAACAGCGGCGCGGTAACAGAAGAGCATACGGCGCCGCAGGCCGGTTAAAAACCGCCCATACCCATATCCGGCTTTCAGGCTACCTGAAAGCCGGATGGTTTTTGATGCGACAGCATTTTCTGCCGCCGGATAAAATGTCGTCGTATCGGCAGTATCAAAAGGCAGGGCAGTTCGCTATAATCGCCCACGCAGTATTTACCCGTGTTTTGATAAGGACCATGCTATGAAACTGTATCTCCCCCTGATTGCTGCCGCCGCTCTGGCGCTGGCTGCCTGTGGCGGCGAAACCGCCCCCAGCGCGCCTGCTTCCGAAGCCCACCACGACCACGCTGCTTCGGCCGCCTCCGCCGCTTCCCAAGCCGCGCCGGCCTCTGAAGCCACCTCTGCTCCCGCCGCAGCTGCCGAAGGCTGCTCGAAATTGGTGGAAACCGGCGACAGCATGCAGTACAACACTGCTGAAATCAGCGTGCCAAAAGGCTGTACCGACTTCACCGTTACCCTCAAACACACCGGCAGCATGCCCAAAACCGCGATGGGGCATAACATCGTGATTACTGCCGAGGGCGATGTGAACGGCGTGAACAACGACGGCGTGGGTGCAGGCCCGGACAACGATTATGTGAAACCCGGCGACGAGCGCGTGATTGCCCACACCAAAATCATCGGCGGCGGCGAAGAATCCTCCGTTACCTTCCCCGTGGCCAAACTGGCTGCCGGCACCAACTACAAATTCTTCTGTTCCTTCCCCGGCCATGCCGGCGTGATGAACGGCGTGGTGAAACTGGCTGATTAATCTCCAACGGTTTGCCCAAACAGGCAAAAGGCTACCTGAAAGTTCAGGTAGCCTTTTTTGCTGGCCGGATATGGATGCCGGTCCAGGTAGCCTTATCTTGAAAGGCCGCGCGCCCGCTTACTCCGGCAGCACCTCTTCCGCTGCTTCCCGCACCAAGGCCGAAGCTGTTTCGATAACGGTTTGTTCGCCATTCGCTTCCAGCGGCAAACGAGCCAAAATGGTTTCGCTGGCACGCACTTTTTCACCAATGGCCACCAGCGGCACGGCATCGGTGGGCAGATACACATCCACCCGCGAGCCGAAACGGATAAAGCCGTAGCGTTGGCCGCGCGTGATTTTTTCGCCCGGCCGCACGTAGCACAGAATACGCCGCGCCACCAAACCGGCCACCTGCACAAAGGTCAGCTCGCGCCCGCTTTTCGTGGTGGCGAACACCGCGTTGCGCTCGTTTTCCGTGCTGGCCTTATCCAGCGCGGCGTTTACGAATTGGCCGGGGAAGTAGTCCACCTGCGTTACCGTGCCATCAACCGGCGCACGCTGCGAATGCACATTGAACACGTTCATAAACACGCTGATTTTCAGCGCGGGCACTTTGCGGAACGGGTCTTCGGCACGCTCCACCACCACAATGCGCCCGTCGGCCGGGCAGAGCACGGCTTCCGGATCGGCTGGGATATCGCGCGCCGGATCGCGGAAAAACTGCACCGCAAACACGGTGAACACCCAAAACGGCAGCGACCACCAGCCGCAGCAGAGGCTCACCAGCACGCTCAGTAGCAGCCCGCCCAAAATAAACGGCCAGCCTTCCCGCGCAATCAGCGGGTGGGGGTAGAAACGGTTCACGGTATGATCCTTTTTGAATTGAGTTGGAATAGGGCGGGATTATACAAGATACGGGATAGAGGGAAAGCGGCTTGCGCCAAATCGATGAGGTTACCTGAAAGCATGAGCTTCAACGAAGTTATAGTGAATTAAATTTAAACCAGTACAGCGTTGCCTCGCCTTGCCGTACTAT
>CAUPYH010000135.1:0-3590 GCA_963515595.1 uncultured Eikenella sp.
CCAGCTTGTGGCGCGGAATGTCCAAATCGACGTTTTTCAAATTATGCGTGCGCGCACCGCGGATGCGGATGGTGTCGTTGTCGCGAGTGTGGTGTGGGTGGTTGTGATTGCACATGATGAAGCCGGAAAACTCGAATAAAAAGAAACCGTGTATTGTAACACTTTCAGCCCGCCTCTTGCCCCGCGTTGCAAACCGGAAAGGCTACCTGAAAGCCGTTTTTCAAGCACACAACTTTTTCAGGTAGCCTCTAACCCGGCACAGACTACCTGAAAAATGAGCAAAGCGAATTTCGCCAAAACGAGATTTCCGGAGGAAGCCGAGTTTCTGCAGAGCTAAAACAATATTTGGGAGAAGCCAAGGTAGATTTTTTGTGAGGCTAACGCGCACAAAGCAGCCTGCACTGTGTTTGGAGCACGTGCAGGCTGCTTTGTATTTTTTGTTGTTGAGGCTTTCAGGTAGCCTTTTAATTGGTTTTGTAGGCTACCTGAAAATTCATCCGCTTATTCGCACTGCTGTACGCCCACGGTTTCGGCCAGGGCTTTGAGGCGGCGTTCGGATTTTTCCACGTAGGGGTTGTTGCTGTCCCAGGCGTAGCCGGCGAGGATGGAGCTGATCATGCGGCTGATTTCCGGGTTGCGGTTGGGGGCGTAGATGGCGTCTTGGAAGCTGCCGTCATACCAGCCGTTCACATAGGTGCGGAAGGCGTTGACGCCCGTCATCAGCGGTTCGGCAAATTCGCGCTGCCAATCGGCTTCTTGGCCTTTGAGCTGGCGGGCGAGCAGGTCGGCGGCAAGTTTGGCCGAGTGCATGGCGATGGTGACGCCGGAGGAGAAGACGGGGTCGAGGAATTCAGCGGCGTTGCCCAAGAGGGCGAAGTGGCGGCCGTGCAGGGTTTTGACGTTGGCGGAATAGCCTTTGATGTGGCGGAAGGGGAAGTCGTTTTCCCATTGGGCGTTGCCCAAAATGCGCGCGAGCATGGGGATTTCGGCGGCGTAGCGGCGCAGGATGGCTTCGGAATCGCCCAGGCCGGCGAAGCGTTCGGGCAGGCCGACCACGCCGATGGAGCAGCGGTTGTCGCCGAAGGGGATGAGCCAGAGCCATACGTCGCGGTGCACCGGGTGGGTGGAGATGAGGATTTTGTTGCGGTCGAAATCGGGGTCGGCGATGTTGTCGTCGATGTGGGTGAAGTGGGCTTCGCGCATGGGCAGGTCGGACGGGGTGTCGAGGTCGAGCAGGCGGGGGAGGACGCGTCCGTAGCCGCTGGCGTCGAGTACGAAGCGGGCGGTGAGTTCGTAGGCTTCGCCGTTGTCGGTTTCCACGCTGAGGCGGGCGGTGTCGCCGCTGTTGTCGAAGGCGGTAACGGCGTGGCCGAAGCGCACGTCCGCGCCTTGTTTGGCGGCTTCGCCGATCAGGATTTTATCGAAGATTTCGCGGCGCACTTGGTAGGTGGTGCCGGGGCCGGGGGTGAATTTGTCGGTGAAATCGAAATAGGTGTAGCGGCTGCCCCAGGTGAAGGCGGCGCCGTTTTTAAACTGGAAGCTGGGCTCGGCCTCTACGGCGGGCAGGAAGCCGGCTTCTTCGATGAATTCCATGCAGTGCGGCAACAGGCTTTCGCCGATTACGAAGCGGGGGAAATGCTGCTTTTCGAGCACGCACACGGAAAAGCCGTGTTTGAGCAGCAGGGCGGCGGCGACTGCGCCGGAGGGGCCGGCGCCGATGATGGCGATATCGCAGGATTGGGACATGTTTGGTCTCCTTAAGGATGGGGGGGTGGGGTTTCAGGTAGCTTTTCAGACGGCCTGGAAGGCTACCTGAAAATGGTGGGATAAGGTTTGCGCGGCATCAATATATAAAACCGTATGGGTTTAAGTTTCAGGTAGCCTTTTTGTAGTAGCGGGCGGGTTTCGTCATTCATAATTCATATTAGGGGAGGCTACCTGAAAAGTTCTAGCTAGCCTCCGGGGTTCAGGCGAAATATTTGAGGGATGGCCTATTTGTCCAAAACTTTGGTATTGACCAACAAGCGCACCGCTGTACCTTCATAACGCTGGTTCAACCACGCCTGTAACCGTTCGCGGTCTTTGGCAGGCAGAGGTTGGGCGAATTCGAGCAAGACCACGACGATATTGTTATTGATGTCCGCCGGTTTGTTTTGACTGCTTTCAGGCTGCTCCTGTGTAGCGGGTGCCGTTTGCGTTTTCTCCCAAACCACGCTGCGTCCGACAACGATTTTTTCCGCTTCGGGATATTGGGCTTTTATTTCTCTCAGTACTGCTGTATCTACGCTACTGGCGGCTTTGTCTGTCAACCCTTCTTCTGTTTCTTCACCGTCTCCCCCCGCATAGGCTACTTCCACTTGCGGCTCTTTCACACCTGCCGCTTCCAGACTTTTAACCAGCAGGGCGGTAATTTTATCGGCATTTCCCGTTCCGTTGACAATCAGCTCGACCGTATGCTGTTTGTGGTTCAATATCTTACGCAGCACCAAGAACCCTTCATGCTGCTGCACGGTGGCGATGGCGGCGTTGGCTTTGGTGTTGAATAGTTCCTGACGTACCAACTCTGAGGCCATATAGCCGCTCGGAATCATCACAGCCAGCACGATGGCGGTAATAATAATACTGTGCAGCCTGCGTTTGGATTCGGTTACCAGCCCCCTGCGCGGCAGCTTGAGCAGTTTGGAAACCAGCAAGGTGGCAAAAGCGATGAATACACAGTTGATGGCAAACAGATAAAAAGCACCGAAAAAATAGTGCCAGTTACCGTGTGCCAATCCGTAACCCGCAGTACACAGGGGCGGCATCAGTGCGGTGGCAATCGCCACGCCCGGTATGGCGTTGCCTCCTTCTTTTCGGGTTAGGGCCACAATGCCTGCGCCACCACCGAAAAAGGCAATCAATACATCCCAGATGGTCGGCTGAGTACGCGCCAAAAGCTCGCTTTGCGCTTCTTTCAGCGGAGTGAGCAGGAAATACAGTGTGGCGGTAATCAAACTGATGACAACGCATACGGTAAGATTGCGCACCGCTTGGCGGATCAGTGCAGTATCGCCTACCGCCAAACCGTAACCTACACCGACGATCGGCCCCATCAACGGGGAAATCAACATGGCTCCAATCACTACCGCCGTGCTGTTTACATTCAAACCGATACTTGCCACTGCAATGGCAAACATCAGTACCCACATATTGGTTCCCGACGCCTGCGTATTGGCACGGATGTCGGCATCGATTTTGTCGGGATGCGCTTGGTCATAGTCAAGGCTGAACACATCTTGCAGCTTGGCCATGGCGTCATTGTCTTCTGCTTCTTGATTTTTACTATTTTTTTGTTCCGGTTCTTGCATATTCTTACCCTTAAATCTTAATGATGAGTTTTGAATGCTGCGTTAATCATGGCGCTCAAATATCGGCGGCACACTTTTGTAGTTGATTAAAGCCATGTTTGAGCTTTGTAGAAACTCGATCCATTCTGTTGAAGCTCCCGCTTTCAGGTAGCCTTTTTCAGACGGCCTCCCGCCCCGCGCCTTCTTTTTTCAGCAGCCAGGCCGAGAGCAATACGTTCAGCCCCACGCCGAGCGATACGGTGA
>CAUPYH010000136.1:0-3494 GCA_963515595.1 uncultured Eikenella sp.
AAGAGCAGGCCATCAGCAGCCACACCAGCGATGCCGCCGCCAGCAACCCCAACTGTCGGAACACCAGCTCCACATCGTGCCGATTGGAAGGCTCGGCTCTGGGTGGTAAATCTGGCATGGTATGAGCCATATTGTCTCTCCTAGTTAGCTTGCCGCTTTCAGGTAGCCTCAATCCACCAAGCTCCCGCTCGGATTCAAAATCGCCTTAAACGTGTTCCCTTCCAGCGACACCAAAAGCACTGCCTCGCCCTGCTTCAGCGCGCCTTCGCCGTCGGGCTCGGCCATCACATAATGCTGCTGCCCGTAGCCGTCTTTCACCCGCACCTGCGCCGGGCTGCCCGGCCGTGCCTCGCCCAGCACCACCGTGCCCACACGCCCGATCAGGCTTTCTTGCGAAACGGCGGTGGTTTCGTCTTTGGGCATGATTTTGTAGAGTCCGCCCGCCGTGAGGCGCACCAGGGGCAGCGCGAGAAACAGCGCCGCAGCCGCCGCCAGCCAAGCGTTCAGGTAGCCGCCAAACAGCCCGGCACACACGGATTGCAGCGCATAGCCCGCGAGCCCGAACACGGCGAGGAACACCACCAGCAGCATCATCAGCGGCACGCGCCCCACATACAGCCAATCCAAAAAGCGCACCAATGCACCCGCGCCTTCGATGCCGCCGTGCAAATCGCCATCCAAATCCGCTTCCACCAGGCTGTCGGGCAACAGGTTATCGAGCCAGTCGGTGAGGCCGCCTGCCAAGAGCGAAAGCAGCTCTAAGAGGCCGAGCATCAGCATCAGGGCGATGGCGATGCCGAAAATTTCGGTTTCGGGGGCGTTGATTAAATTCCACATGGCGGAGATCCCTATTAAGATATTAGGAAAGTATTTGTCTAGCTATAATACAAAAAACTATCCAGAAGACGATCATAGCCAATAAAAACAATCTATAATTAAGTGCATTTCTAAATCTTAACTGACTAACACATTTTTTCTTTAACAAAGCAAGATACTTCTCTCGCTGCTCTCCTGCACATCCACTTTTAATGGATTCTTCTAATTTACTTATTGCTTTATTTATACTGATAGACCAACAGTTAAATTTTGGTTTATCTTGTTTTTTAAACAAATTACCTACGACCAATTCCATATACACGATAGCGATACATAGGCAAGCTAACATTGCAAGATATAAATGGCTATCACTTAATGAAAGCACTGCAATTGATGCACCTATTAACCATGGTGCGTTTTTATTTAAAATTCGGTGATAATCTGTAATCTGACCGCTTAATTCATTGATTTCACATATTCGTAATTCATTTTCATATCCTTTAAAATAAAATTAGTTGCAATAGTGCCTTTTTTTCAAAGGCTACCTGAAAGTACAGCATCAACGAAGTTAATTCTTTATAGTTTCATCTCTTGCAATGGCACGCGCTGCCGCCCCTGTTCATCAAAATTCTCTTCGGCCAGCCAACGCTGCATCCGCCGCTTAATCTGCGGCCATTCCGTATCCAACATGGCAAACCAGGCGGTATCGCGGTTGCGGCCTTTATACACCACCGCCTGCCGGAAAATGCCTTCGAAACGGAAGCCCAATCGCTCGGCGGCGCAGCGTGAGGCCTGGTTCAGCGCATCGCACTTCCATTCGTAGCGGCGGTAGCGCAGGGTTTCAAACACATATTGCGCCAGCAAAAACTGTGCTTCGGTGGCGATGCGGCTGCGTTTGAGCCGTTCGGAATAAATCACCCAGCCCACCTCGATTACGCGGTTGGCAGTATCCGCGCGTTGCAGCGCTATGGTGCCGACCGCCCGGCCGTCGGCCTGATCGACGATGGCGAAGTAATACGGGTCGGCCGACTGCTCCAGCCGTTGCAGCAACGCATCCAGTTCGGCAACGCTCGCCACGGGGTTGAGCGAAAGATAGGTCCAATTTTGCGGCGGCGAAGCCGGGCCGTACACGGCATATAGATCCGCGCCGTGCCGCGCGGCGGAAAGTTTTTCCAAACGGCAGTAGCGGCCGCAAAGCAATGTAGCTACAGGTCGCTCGCCAGGCGTGTAACTGGGTAGGCTTTCGCCGACAGGTTGGTTGAATTCGTTGATGGGCATGCGTTTTGCCTTTGGTGTTGGGTAAATAGTAGGCTACCTGAAAATATAAGCATAAGCGCACAGGAACAGCCACAGGCCGAGCGCGGGCAGCAGGATTTTCGGCCACGATGGGCTGGGCTTGCCAAACAGGGTTTGCACAAACGATACCAGCGAATACACGGCGGCGAGCATCGTCCAGAAGATGGTGAACATGGCCACGCGGGCGATACCGTAAGACATGGTGCCGCCGGCGTTGGCCATGGCCGTCCACAGCGCGGGAATCAGCAGCCAGGTGGCGGCTAGGATGCCGATGTGTTTGAGTTTGGCTTGAGTATCCAATTTATCGTCTGCCTGCTTCATCTTGTTTCCTTTATGGTTTCGGGCTACCTGAAAACTGTGTTCGCCCCTTAGCTGAAATTAACGTAAACCAGCATGCCGACCAGGGCGCTGATGCCCAGCCACAGCGCAAGTTTGGTTTCCGCCCAATTGTCTTCCCAAAACTTGCCCCGAAACAGGCTGATGATGTCGGGGGTTAAATAGAATTTCACGCATTCGGCAAATTCTTCCCAGTCTTCAAACAGCAAGGTGTAAAGCAGCGCGGCGGTAACGAGCGCGGCGGCGATGGCGTATATCATGGGCTCTCCATGGGTGGGAATAAGCGGTGTTTTTCAAACAGCCTACCTAGCAGGAAACCTTCTCTTCCAGGTAGCCTTATCAAAGCGTGGGAAGGCTACCTGAAATGTATGCTTATTCCTTGCTGTTGGCTTTCAACGCAGCCAGCCTTTCGGCGATGCGGTTGTTGCGGCTCAAATCTTCCAATTCTTTCAGTTTGGCCAACTGCGCCGCATCGGTGCTGCTGTGAACGGCATTTTGCCTGCCCATCACGCGGTCGAAGGCACTGCCGCTTTTTTCAGCATCACGGGCGATGCGGTTCATGTCGCTGCCGCCCGATGCTTTGCCTGCGCCTGCGTTTTGCTGTGCGGCACGCCACTCTTGCAACTGCTGCTGCATCTCGCGTTTTTTCGCCTGCAGGGCGGCGATAAAGCCTTCTAGTTCTTTTTCCTGCGCGGCGCAGTCGGCGATGGTGTTTTCCAACACGGGCAGGCGCGCTTCGATGTCCATCTGCTCGGCGATGCCCGCTTCGGCCAAATCGTCGCGCCCGGCTGCTACAGCGGCTTGCAGGTTGGCATCGATGGCCTCGTGGCGGTTGCTCTCGTCCGCCATTTTCTTGGAAGCAAGATGCTTCTGCGCCAGCACTTTGCCCAGCTCGGCACGTACTTCGTCCACCGCGCGTTCGATTTCGCGGATGCTCTCGTTCATCACTGCCTCGGGCGCAAGGTTTTCCGCTGCATCAATCAGGGCATGAAAACCACCGCTCACCAAACGGCCGACTCTGCGGGATAGGGTTTCGCTCATTTTTG
>CAUPYH010000137.1:0-3473 GCA_963515595.1 uncultured Eikenella sp.
AAGAACGCTGCGCCTCCACGTCCAACCGCAATTTTGAAGGACGGCAGGGCAACGGTGGCCGTACGCACCTCGTCAGCCCCGCCATGGCAGCGGCGGCGGCGGTAGCCGGGCATTTTGTGGATGTGCGCCAACTGGATTGATAGCTTGAACTTCGGTCCGCTCCGCCGAAACTTCGTTTTAACTTCGTTGAAGCTGCGCTTTCAGGTAGCCTCTATCTGCCCACAGGCTACCTGAAAAAGTTAAAATACCCCCGTCTCAGGAACCCTAAACAATAGATTGAGCCCCATGAAAACCCTCCTCAAAACCACCATCCTGCTCGCCGCCCTCTGCCCCGCCCTGGCTGCCGCCGAGCCTATCGCCTCGCCCACACCGGAGCAGTGCCGTACCGTACTGAGCGAATTTGCCATGTTTGAAGCCTTCATCGCCGCCTGTCCACGCATTGCCCGTGCCGAAATCGACACGCGCACCCGCCTCAACAACGTTTACGAAGGCTTCGCCCGTTACGGCGAATGCGGCAAACAAATTGAAAGCGAACCCATCGCCTCCATGCTGCGCGAACACCCCGCCATCCGACTGCTCGGCCAAGACGGCAAACGCCGCCCCAGCAGGGCCGAAGCAGATGCTTTCTGCCGCCGCCACCGCGGCGACCTCACCCGCATCGTGCTCAAATACAACCCCGGCCGCAACCGTTAAACCGCCCGCCCCTGCCGAGGCTACCTGAAAATCCAGCAACGAAAGGAAAATAATATGGGATTGGATATGCGCCCGTTAAGCAAACCCAAAGCGGGCAAGGAGCAACGCTTTTACGAGCTATATAGTCTGATACCGTCGGAAAATCTTTCTCCCGACCAGCGGGAACAACTGCTGGAAGAATGGTTTGCTCTCGGCATACCCAGTTACGAAACCATCAAGGCACCGCAAGTGGGTAGAGATGCTCAGGCAGACGCTTGGCTACGCGAGCAATACGATGCCGACGATAATCCGGATAAACCGCCGTTTGATGAAGTTTACCAAGATTATCAAGGCTACTATGTAATTGAATTGGCTACAGAACAAGACAGCGTGCCGGTATATCGCGCCTTTGGCCAAGACGAAAACGTATTCCGCGGCCAATTCCTAGCCGACTGCCAGGAGCTGATCGGCGAAGACTTGCTCAACGAAGCATGGTCGAACCATTTGGCCGAAGAAGCCGTAGATTATGCCCACCGACTGATTGCCGCAGTTACCCCCACCGCGCAGCAACACGGCTTGGAATACCTAAAAGACCAATACGAACCGCCAGAAGCCGAACCAGAAAGTTTGGAAAGCCAATTGCACATTGTCTATTCTCTGGCGCGCTGGTTGATTTTTTACGGTAGCCGGGGCCACGGTTATGAAGCCGATTTTTAATCCGGTAGTTGCCCGGCTGCAAAGGCTACCTGAAAAGTAAAATCCGATAAATTCAGGCTAAATCAGCCGTCGGCCTTGCTGTTTTGGCCGATAATAAAGCCACACGAGCCAATCGTGCATCTTTCATTTCTTCACATAAGGAGCTGAAAACATGAAACACCTTCTCATCCTCGCCATTACCGCCATCGGCCTTTCTGCCTGTTCCAGCACTTGGCACGGCGTAAAAGAAGACACTGCCAACAACATCGACAACACCCGCGAAGCCGTGCGCAAGGGCAGCAATGCCGTTGGCCGCGGCATTTCCCATGTGGGCGAGAAAATCGAAAACGCCACCGAATAAACCAAGCATCCGGCAGGCTGAGCGCCTGCCGGAATAAAAATAGCCATATAAATATTAAGGTTACATTTTCAGGTAGCCTTATAAGCAAACCACAAAGACCCGTCATGAAAGCCTTTACCCAGCTCACCGCCCTTGTCGCCCCGCTCGACCGCAATAATGTGGACACCGACGCCATCATCCCCAAACAATTCCTCAAATCCATCCAACGCAGCGGCTTCGGCGTAAACTGCTTTGACGAATGGCGTTATCTCGACCACGGCGAGCCGGGCATGGACAACAGCAAGCGCCCGCTCAATCCTGATTTTTCACTGAACCAGCCGCGCTACCAAGGCGCGCAAATCCTGCTCACGCGCAAAAACTTCGGCTGCGGCTCTTCGCGCGAGCACGCCCCGTGGGCGCTCGACGACTACGGCTTCCGTGCCGTCATCGCCCCCAGCTTTGCCGATATTTTCTTCAACAACTGCTACAAAAACGGCCTGCTGCCCATCGTGCTGACTGAAGAGCAGGTGGAACAACTCTTCCAGGAAACCTATGCCACCGAAGGCTATCGGCTCTGCATCGATTTAGAACGGCAAACCGTTACCACCCCCGGCGGCACCACGTTTAAATTCGACATTACAGAACACCGCAAACACTGCCTGCTCAACGGCCTCGACGAAATCGGCCTCACCCTGCAACACACCGACCAAATCCGCGCCTTTGAAGCACAGCGCCGCCAAAGCCAACCCTGGCTGTTTAACAGCTAAACCCAAGGCTACCTGAAAGCAAGTTTCAGCGAAGCTCAAACCTTTTTTCAGGTAGCCTTCTATCTTTCCCAGCTCCAATAGAAAACATTATGAAACCCGCACTCCTCCTCACAGCCCTGCTGCCCCTCCTCTCCCTCAGCGCCCAAGCCGAGCCCATCAGCAACAAAGACCAAGCCGTGGCTCGCGTGTCTGCCTCCGTTGCCCGCCACCGGCTAACCAGCCTGAAACCGGAATGCCTGCTGTTCATCACCACCGAAACTGCCAACAACTACACCGTGGACGTGCACGAAAAACACGACGCCCGCTGCGGTGGCGATCCACACACCGCCCCCCGCCTGTTCGGCTACGAAGTGGACAAAGCCAGCGGCCGTATGCAAATTGACGACCCGGTAAGCGGCGAAACCCGCCCCATTAACTAACCCATTGCAGGCTACCTGAAATCTGCTCTCTCTTTTTCAGGTAGCTTTTATTTAGGCAATCACCATGCGCCTGTGGCACCAAGCCCTTATCCCCCAACTCCCACGCGCCCAACTGCTCGGCCAACACCGCGAATGCGCCGCCCTGCGCGGCAACGGCTGGGGAAGGCCGCACGCCACCGTAAACTACGTCTTCGTCCACAGCCCCTATCTGCTCTATGCCTACCACGTCCTCATCATGGACGAAATGCAGCAGCGCGGCTATCGGCCTGATCCCGCGTGGCGTGACAAAAACCATCGCGGCAGCACCTGCCCGCCCTATCCCGATTTGGCGGAAGAACCTGTAGGCAGCCCGATTTATGCCGAACACAACGATGATTACCTTGCCGAATGCTTAGCGAATCTGCGCAGTAAAGGTATAGCCATCTAAACAGCTGCTTAACCCACCCATTTTTAGCTTCGCAGACACCTCTCTCTCATTTTAGCTTCGCAAAACTCTGCTCTTGCTCATTTTAGCTTCGCAGAAGTTCGCTGCGCTCACTTTCAGGTAGCCTTATATGAAAACATTAGCCGACCTCATCA
>CAUPYH010000138.1:0-3470 GCA_963515595.1 uncultured Eikenella sp.
CCGCAAAAAATCTGGTTGGCGGAGAATTTGGTTGCCGTGCCTGCGGCCTATGTTTAGGGTGTGGAAATCAACAGTGCTGTTTAAACTTTCGGCTTTTTTGAAGACCTAATGGAGCAGTTGGCCGGTATAGTCAAAAATGCCGATAGACACGGGGAACCCGCTCTGTTCTTGATAATGACGGATAGCTGCTTAAAAATCATGTAAGCAAAAACAAAAGCTACCCGCTGTAGAAAAAGTGTAAACAACGCGATGGTTTACTACAAAAAAGAAATAGGCAAGTTGGCAAGAGGCTACCTGAAAAACATGAAACGTTTTCAGGTAGCCTCTTGGTTGATACACGATTGGCCTTTAATAATGCGGCGGGATTTCGGCGGCGGGGTTAAAGGGCTGATTCGCCCCGCTGCCGTCTTTTTCCTGCAAGCGGCCGTAGAGCAGGCGCAGCTGTGCTTGTTGCAAGTCTAAGGCTTGCTGCAAGCGGGCGATGGTGTCGTTCAGGCTGTCGAGCAGGTCGTTTTGCAGGGCGACCTGAATTTCCAGTTCGGCCAGCCGTGCTTCGGTGTCGTTATGCATCATCACAGCACCATGGCGGCCACCCAGCCTGCGGCCATCAGCGGTAGGTTGTAGTGGATGAAGGTGGGGATAACCGAATCGTAGATGTGGTCATGTTGGCCGTCTACGTTTAGGCCGGAAGTGGGGCCGAGGGTGGAGTCGGAAGCAGGCGACCCGGCATCACCCAGCGCGCCGGCGGTGCCGATGATGGCCACGGTGGCCAGCGGCGAGAAGCCCATGCTGGCGCACAGGGGAACGTAGATGGAGGCAATGATGGGCAGGGTGGAGAAGGAGCTGCCGATGCCCATGGTTACCAACAAGCCGACGGCAAGCATAACCAGGGCGGCTATGCTTTTGTTGCCGGCAAACAGGTTGGCGCTGGTGTCGACCAAGGGTTTGATCTGGCCGGTGGCCTGCATCACTTCGGCGAAGCCCTGGGCGGCAATCATAATGAAGCCGATCATCGCCATCATGCGCAGACCACTGTCGAATACCGCATCCACTTCGCGGCGGCGCACCACGCCGGTGGCCATGAATACGCCGAAGCCGATCATCGCGCCCAAGAGCAGCGCGTCGTCGTATACCAGCTGTACCACAAAGGAGGCCACAATCGCCACTACGGCCACCACGCTGCGGTAGGTGGAGATTTTCGGCGCATTGGCCGCAGCCTGCTCGGAGCTTAAATCCACCTGGTTATTGGTGTAGTGGCGCGGTTTGCGGTAGTGGACGAAGGCGAGCAGCAGCCCCACAAGCATGCCGGCCGCGGGAATCGCCATGGCTTCCATCACGTTGACGCCCTGCACGTTCATACCGGCTTTTTGGATGTTGGCCAGCAGGATTTGGTTTAAGAAAATCGCGCCAAAGCCATAAGGCAGGAACATATAGGTGGTTACCAGGCCGAAAGTGAGCACGCAGGCCAGCAGGCGGCGGTCGATCTGCATGCGGTTGAACACGAGCAAAAGCGGCGGCACCACCATCGGGATGAAGGCGATGTGGATCGGGATGATATTTTGGCTCATGATGCTCATCAGCAAGAGCGCGCCAATGAGCCCCCATTTCAGGCCGTTTACGCTGGAAGGGATTTGGTCGCGGCTGGCATTGCCGCCCATTTTGCGCACTACCATGCCGGCCAGCTGATAGGGCAGGCCGGAGTGGGCAATCGCCATGGCAAATGCGCCGAGCATGGCATAGGAGAGCGCAATCTTTGCGCCGCCGGCCAAGCCACTTTGGAAATGGGTAATCACGCCTTTGGTGATGACTTCATGGGTGGCCGGGTCGGTAATATCCGCCAGCGGCAACCCGGCGGCCAGGCCGCCCGCAAATGCGCCAATAACCAGGCTCAACACAACGTGTACCCGTGCCGCCGACAAAATCAGCATCACCAGCACAGCCAACACTACGGCATTCATTTTGCTTTCTCCTTTCCTGCGCCTAATCCGCATCCGCCAAAAGCAAAAGCCAAAGCCCAATTTCTCCGTTTATTGCCCGATGTGGAGAAATAAGCGCTTTAGCTTTGTGGCCGGATGGACATTGGCCGCAGATTTATTTCATTAATCGGGAAATGAGTATAACAACGGAAAAAGCGGCAGGCAACAGGCAAATTGATTGGCTGTGAATAAATTTCCCCGCTAATTCAGCAGAATAGTGGAGGCTACCTGAAAAGCAGGAAAGTAGTTTCTGCATAAGCAGAGTTGAGGTGCGGATGAGCGGAAAAGATAATTATCGGCCGGGGAGCAGAGTGGCGTGCTATTTGAATAAGAAAGGCTACCTGAAAAACAGTTGCACTCCTTTTTCAGGTAGCCTTCAAGCTGGCGGCATCAATTATCCAGCAAATCAGTCCAGGTTTCCGGCTGTGTCCACACAATGCGCGGTACGTTCAGGTGGCGGTTGTGTGGCGCATCGTAGAGGCGGTGTTGCCACAGGGGCGGCAGGCTGCCTTCGATAGTCGGTTTGTCGTCGATGAGGATGTCGCCGCGCACCCAGGTTTTGTCTTTGGCGATAATCACGCGCCGTGTCCATTCCGCGCCCAAGTGTTGTTCCACCCAGGCGATTTTCTCGCCGGCGCAGTAGCGGTATTGGTTTACCGGCGCGGTGCAGATACGCACGTCGTGGCCGGCAGCCAAAAGGGCGTGGGCAGCTTCCACTGCGCCGGGCATCGGCGGCAGGCTTTCGAAAAAACCGACTGCGCCGTAGAGTTCGGTCGCGTGCGGGCGCAGGTGCTCGGGCAGGCGGTTGCGGATATAGAAAATGTGTTCTTTGCCTTCTATCGGCGCGTCTTCGCCGAAGCGGCCGCGCCAATGGCGGCGGAATCCGCTTTCAAAGTCGGCGAGCACGTTGTCTTGGTCGAGCAGGATGAGCATGGCGGGCTTTCTGTGGTGTGTTGGGATAAGGCAGGCTGAAAAGTTGGTAGCTCGATTATAAGGTTTTATCGGGCATCTAGGTTTGGGCTGTCAATTTTCAAATGCCAATGCCTGGTTGCCTAAATTTGTGGCATTGCCTGTTGGGCTGAAAAGGCTACCTGAAAGCTTCAAATCGGCCTATCCAGATAGGGTGAAACAGCATATTGAGGGGAAAATGCAGGCTGCTTCGTGGTATTTTCAGGTAGCCTGTCTGCTTGAAAACCCAGCCAAACCGCCCAACTAGCAAAGTGCTGCTGATGCGGCAATTGCGTGTATACCGAATGCGCCTGCCGCTTCAGGCTACCTGAAACTACCACCACACAAGGAATCCCCCATGAACCCCGTCTTCCAACCCTACACCTTCAACAACGGTGCTACCGTTCCCAACCGCCTCGCCGTTGCCCCCATGACCCACTTCGCCTCCGATGAAAACGGCCACATCACCGACCAAGAACGCACGTTTCTGCAAAACCGCTTCCGTGGCTTCGGCCTGTTTATCGCCGCCGCCACGCTGGTGCAGGC
>CAUPYH010000139.1:0-3465 GCA_963515595.1 uncultured Eikenella sp.
CCAGCAGGGCAAACATCAGGCGGATGCGGTCGCGCAGCAGCTCTTTGCCTTCGCGTCGGGCGAAGGTGAATACGGCGGAAAGCCAATAGAGCAGGCCGGATGGGGCGGCATGGTTTTCAGGTAGCCTTTGCGTTTCAGGTAGCCCGTCTTGGGTAGATTCTGTAACAGAGTTTTTGCTTTGTGAAAGCCCACTTTGTGCGCTTTCAGGTAGCCTTTCTGCCGCTTCGGCGGCTTCGTCTTGCTCCAAATAGCGGATAAACGATTCTTCCAGCGTATCGGCGTGTTGGCGGCGGCGCAGTTCTTCCGGTTCGCCCACGGCCAGCACGCGCCCGCGGTGCATCAGCGAGATGCGGTCGCAGCGGGCGGCTTCGTTCATGAAGTGGGTGGAGACGAAAATGGTTACGCGCTCTTCCCGCGCCATGCGGAACAGGTATTGCCAAAACATATCGCGCGCGGCAGGGTCGACGCCGGAAGTGGGTTCGTCCAAAATCAGCACCTGCGGGCGGTGCAGGCAGGCGGCAGCCAGTTGCAGGCGCTGGCGCACGCCTAATGGCAGGGCGGCGGGGGTGGCGTCGGCCAGGTCGGCCAGCTCGAATTGCCGCAGCACGGCTTCGATGGCGGCGCGGCTGTTTTCGCCCAGCCGGTACAGCCTTGCGTGCAACACCAGGTTTTGCCGTACGCTCAGCTCTTCATACAGCGAAAACGCCTGCGACATATAGCCCACGCGCTGGCGCACAGCGGTGCTGCCCGCATCGATTGGTTCGCCCAAGAGCGTGGCCTCGCCTTCGCTGGCGTCCAAGAGGCCGGTGAGCATTTTCATGGTGGTGCTTTTGCCGCAGCCGTTGGAGCCGAGGAAACCGAAAATTTCGCCTTGTCGGATGCGGAAGCTGACTTTGTTTACTGCAGTGAAATCACCGAAGCGTTTGCTCAGGTTGTGCGCTTCCATCGCGGGCGGTAGGGAATCGTCGGGGATAAAGGGCGGCAGTTGGGAGTCGTCCCAATGGGTTTGCTTGCCTTCGGGCAGCATTTTGATATAGGCCTGCTCCAGCGTGGCGCAGCCGCTTTGCGCGAGGATTTCTTGCGTGCGGCCGTGAGCGAGGATTCGGCCGTCGTCCATAGCTAGGAGATAGTCGAACTGTTCGGCTTCGTCGATGTAGGCGGTGGCTACCAGCACGGTCATGTTGGGATTTTCGGCGCGCAGCTCGCGCACCAGTGTCCAGAATTGGCGGCGGGAAAGCGGGTCAACGCCGGTGGTGGGTTCGTCCAGAATCAGCAGGTCTGGGTTGTGCACCAGGGCGCAGCACAGGCTGAGTTTCTGCTTCATGCCGCCGGAGAGCTTGCCGGCGGCGCGGCCAGCAAAAGGTGCCAGGCCGGTGGATTGCATCAGGCGCTCGATGTGCTGCTTGCGCTGGTGTTTGTTCAGGCCGAACAGGCGGGCGTGGAAATCGATGTTTTCATACACAGAAAGTGTGGGGTAGAGGTTTTTGCCCAAGCCCTGCGGCATAAAGGCAATGCGCGGCAGCAGTGCTTCACGCTCGGCCTTGTGCGCCACATTGTGCCCGAGCACGTGCACTTCGCCGCTCTGGAGCGTGCGTACGCCGGCAATCAGCGAGAGCAGGGTGGATTTGCCCACGCCGTCGGGGCCGATTAAGCCGACGGTGGCGCCGCGCCCAATGGCGAGCGACACGCCGCGCAAGGCCTGCACTTTGCCGTAGGCATGCGAGAGTTGGCTGATTTCGATGGCGTTCGGCATGGCTGCATCCTACTGCGGCAGGCGGGTTTGCAAATCGGCCGGCCAGGCGAGCTTGGAATCGGTGCGCACGAAGCCGGTGGCCGTCATGCCGCCTTTCAGGTAGCCCTGGTATTTGGCCGCCACATCAGCGGGAATCTGCAATTTCACCCGAAACATCAGCTTGGTGCGCTCTTCGGCGGTTTCCACAAATTTGGGCGTGAACTGCGCCTCTGAGGCGATATAGGTAACTTTGGCGGGGAACACCGCGTCCAGCCCGTCCATCTTAATCCGCGCCTCGCTGCCCAACGGGATTTGGTTTACCGTGGGCGCGGGCAGGAACAGGCTGATGCTTGCGTCGTTCAGGTTCAACAGGCTCACCACTTTGCCGCCTGCGGGCAGCACGTTGCCCGGCTCGGCCAGCCGGTATTCCACCCGCCCGGCCTGCGGCGCGCGCACCGACAAATCGCCGATAACGGAAGACACCTGCGCCATTTTCGCCCGCGCCTGCCCCACGCCGGCCTGAGCTTCGTTGCGCGCCGCTTCTGCCGCCTGCACCGCCGCCCGCGCCACATCGCGCTGTGCCAAGCGGGTGTTGAGTTCGGCCTGCGAGATTAAATTGTCGCGGAACAGCTGGCGGGCGTTGTCTGCCTCCATCTGCGCGGTTCGCAGTTGCTGGCGTTGCGCCTCGATTTGCGCCTGTGCGCGGCGCACCGTCTGCTCCAGTTGTGCCTTGCCGGCCTGCGCTTCCGAAAGCTGCGCTTCGGCGGTTTGCGAAGAAATCCGTGCCAGCACCGTGCCCGCTTCCACAAATTGCCCTTCGCTCACCGTTATTTCCTCCACCCGACCCGCATACAGGCTGGCCACATCCATGCGGGCAAACTCCAGCCGCCCGTTGGCATGCGCGATGCCCGCTAAAGGATCGGGCGCGGTATATTGGCGGAACGCAAAGAAGCCGATGCCGATCAAGGCAGCAAGCGGCAGCAGGAAAAGCAGGGGTTTAGGCAGGCGTTTCATCACGAATACCTCGGCAATAAGAATGATTTAAGTGTAAGTCTCCAATACAGAGCTGCATACCATTAAAAAGCAATTCCGCGTATTATTAAGCATACGAAATCAGTAAAAAAGTTGCTTAAGCATACGTAAAACCGCAAAATGCCTTGGCCGAGACCCAAAATGGAAGCGCAAACATGAGCGAAAACGAAACTTATACCGACCCCCGCATTATCAAAACCCACCGCGCCATCCGCGAAGCCTTTGTGGATTTGCTGCACGAAAAACCCTTCGCCCAAATCGCCGTGCAAGATATTCTCGAACGCGCCCCGGTAAACCGTTCCACCTTCTACAAATACTACTCCGGCAAAAGCGACTTGGCCGGCAAGATGATTGCCGACTTCAAAGCCGAATACAGCCGATACATCCTTACCCGTTTCCAGGCAGGCAGTTTTGATGTGTTCCTCAACATGATGCCCGAAGCCTCCGACTGGATACACAGCCGCCGCTGCCTGATTCTCGCCCTGTGGAAAGTGGACACCCGCCGCCACCATCTCTACCGCGATATGCACAAGCTGATTAAGCAGCAATTCCTCCGCTTCGCCCATACCCTGCCCAACGCCGTCCCCGGCAAAGATTGGGACTACCAGGCCGACATGCTTGCCACCCTCATTCTCGGCAGCATGAACTACTTCTTCAGCCGCGACCTGCCGCTGCGCCTGCCCGAAGTCCGCCAAGCCTGG
>CAUPYH010000140.1:0-3456 GCA_963515595.1 uncultured Eikenella sp.
GCTGAATGCCAATCTTACTTGGCGGCTTGGTCTACGCGTTCGCGCAATTCCTTGCCGGCTTTGAAGTGCGGCACGTATTTTTCGGGCACGTTCACTTTTTCGCCGGTTTTCGGGTTGCGGCCGATGCGTGCCGGACGATGGTTCAGGTCGAAACTGCCGAACCCGCGAATCTCGATACGCTGACCACGAGCCAGCGCACGGGTCATGGCATCCACCAAAACCTTCACGCTTTGCTCCACATCCTTAACAGCCAGGCGGGAATGCCCTTGAGCCAGGTACTTCTCGGCCAGATGGGCCATCAACTCTGATTTGGTCATTTTGCGCTATCCTTATTCGTTTTCGCCGCCCAGCTTGGCCTTGAGCAAGTCGCCCAGGCTGGTGGTGCCGGCGTGGCTGGCCGCTGCGTTCACGGTGTTGAGCGCTTCGCGGTTTTCTTTGGCAGTGCGGGCTTTTACCGACAGCTTGATATTGCGGTTTTTGCGGTCTACGGTAACGATGACGGCTTCCACTTCGTCGCCTTCTTTGAGCTTGGTGGTCAGGTCTTCCACGCGCTCGCTGTCGAACTCGGAAGCAGGCAGGTAGGCCACTACTTCGTCGGCCAGCTGCACTTCGGCGCCTTTGGCTTCAACCGATTTCACGGTGCCTTTCACCAAGGCGCCTTTGTCGTTGATGCTGATGTAGCTGCCGAAGGGGTCGCCTTCGAGCTGTTTGATGCCCAAGCTGATGCGTTCTTTCTCTACATCGATAGACAATACAACGGCTTCCACGTCTTCGCCTTTTTTGTATTTGCGTACGGCTTCTTCGCCGCTTTCGCTCCAAGAGAGGTCGGAGAGGTGTACCAGGCCGTCGATGTTGCCGGGCAGGCCCACGAAAATACCGAAATCGGTGATGGATTTAACCGCGCCGGTGAGTTTGTCGCCTTTGTTGAAGTTGGCGGCAAATTCTTCCCACGGATTGGCCTGGCATTGTTTCATGCCCAGGCTGATGCGGCGGCGGTCTTCGTCGATGTCCAGAATCATCACTTCTACTTCGTCGCCCAGCTGAACCACTTTGCTCGGGTGAACGTTTTTGTTGGTCCAGTCCATTTCGGAAACGTGTACCAAGCCTTCGATGCCCTGTTCGATTTCAACGAATGCGCCGTAGTCGGTAAGGTTGGTTACCTTGCCGAACAGACGGGTGCGGGCGGGGTAACGGCGGGCGAGGCCGCTCCAGGGGTCTTCGCCCAGCTGTTTCATGCCCAAAGATACGCGGCTGCGGTCTTGGTCGAATTTCAATACCTTGGCTTCTACTTCCTGGCCCACTTCCAGCACTTCGCTGGGGTGTTTCACGCGGCGCCATGCCAAATCGGTGATGTGCAGCAGGCCGTCGATACCGCCCAAGTCTACGAATGCGCCATAGTCGGTGATGTTCTTCACGATACCTTTCACCACGGTGCCTTCCTGCAGGGTTTCCAGCAGAGCCTGACGCTCTTCGCCCAGGGTTTCTTCCAGCACGGCGCGGCGGGATACCACTACGTTGTTGCGTTTGCGATCCAGTTTGATCACTTTGAATTCAACTTCTTTGCCTTCAAAGTGAGAGGTGTCTTTCACCGGGCGCACGTCTACCAGAGAGCCTGGCAGGAAAGCGCGGATGCTGTTGATCATCACAGTGAGGCCGCCTTTGACCTTGCCGTTGATCACGCCGGAGAGGATCTCGCCGCTTTCCATGGCTTCTTCCAAAGCCAGCCAATCGGCAGCGCGTTTGGCTTTTTCGCGGGAGAGTTTGGTTTCGCCGAAGCCGTTTTCTACGGATTCGATGGTTACGGTAACGAAATCGCCGACTTTAACTTCCAGTTCGCCTTGGGCGTTTTTGAATTCGTTTAAATCAATCAGGGATTCGGATTTCAGGCCGGCGTTCACGATAACGTGTTTGTCGGTAATCGCCACCACTTCGGCGGTAATCACCTCGCCCTGATTCATTTCTTGTACGGCTGAGTATTCTTCCAGTAACTGGGCAAAATTTTCCATAAGGTTTTGTCTTTTCCACGCACGGCCAAGGAGTGCGGAGGGTTGGAGTTGATAGAAGCCTGCCACCCTTGGCATGGCAGGCGTGAGTTAAATCAATTGTTTATACAACACAGCCGCGCCCAAGCGGAACGGATGTGCCGAAAACGCGGCATTATACAGTAACTTTATTTTTCTCGATACCAATCAAGCACTTTTTTTACCGATTCTTCAATCGTCAGCGCCGAAGTGTCGAGCAGATGGGCTTCAGGCAGCTTTTGCAGTGGCGCAACGGCGCGGTTGCGGTCGGCTTCGTCGCGTGCTTCGATATCGGCCAAAATGCGCTCGAAACCCGCGCCCGCAAGCGGTACGCCGATTTGTTTGGCACGGCGTTCGGCACGCACCTGCGGCGAAGCAGTGAGGAAAACCTTGAGCACGGCATTGGGGAATACCACCGAGCCCATATCGCGCCCGTCGGCCACCAGCCCCTGTTTGGTTAGAAACGCGTGCTGCCGCTGCAACAAAGCCGTGCGCACCGCCGGCAGCGCCGCCACCTGTGATGCCCCCATGCCGATTTCTTCGCTGCGGATGGCGGCGGAAACATCTTCCCCATCCAACAGCACCGCGCCCTCGACAAACTCCACCGGCAAAGCCTGCGCCAACGCGGCCACCGCAGCTTCGTTATCCCAAGCGATTTGGCGGTTGCGCGCATAGAGCGCGGTGATGCGGTAGAGCGCACCCGAATCCAGATAACGCCAGCCCAAGGCATCCGCCACCCGCTGCGCCACCGTGCCTTTCCCCGATGCGCTCGGCCCATCGATTGCGATTACTTTCTGCGGCATAGCTGTCTCCGAAAAAAACGCCATCTTACCTGAGATTGCCGATGAACGGGGCGGGGATGGCGCAGATAGGGAGGTGTGGGCAGGAAAGGCTACCTGAAAAATGGGGCGGCTAAATGGTAGGAAACAGGTTTTCAGGTAGCCTTTAAGGCAGTTTTAGCAGGGTGCGGAACTTGTGCACATGGGTAGTATTTCTAATTGAGTGCGCCTCTACAGCATGTGCCTAGCCATGCAGATTCTGCTTTTTCCATTTGCGGATGTGCACTCGGAAGTTGGTAAACGGCGCAACCGTATTGATGTGCACCCATTTCCAGACCGGCCATTTTGCCCGGTTGTCTGCCCATCTGCGTTGGTTGGGCTCAAATAACTCCTGTTCGGACAGCGTCTCCAGCCATGTGCAGATTTGGGCAGCCTGACCGCGTAATCGGGTTTGCGCCTCTTGCAGCGAGAGGCTGCCATATTGCCGGTAAAACTGCTGGTACAGCCCGCCCAAATCGTTCCATTTGTAGCCTTCGGCGGGGGTGTGAACGGTTTGGCCTGCCTGCTCGTCTCGCTCCCATTGCAACAGCAGGCCGGTCCAACCGAGCTGGTAGGCCAGATGTTCGGCCGGGGTTTTGCCGTCGGGCACGGCGCGG
>CAUPYH010000141.1:0-3391 GCA_963515595.1 uncultured Eikenella sp.
GCCGATGATAAGGATGGATTTTAGGTCGGTACGTTTGGGCATGGTGTTTTACCTTAGAGGTTTCAAGTTATTTAAAACTATATTTAACGGGATTGCTGGCACCCCGTTTACGATATTCTTCAGCAAGCCGTAGCTCGTATGTGGGAGGTGTGCGGCACACACTCTATTAGCTTAGTTCACGAGGCTACCTGAAAATCGGCCAATCCTTATTTAGCTTCGCAGAAACTCAGCCTTGCTCCGCAAGACATTATTTTCAGGTAGCCTCTTATCCTATTTCCGCTTCACTGCTTTCATGATTTCCATAAAATGCGGTTTCAATTCGGCAAACAGCGGATTGTCTTTGTTTTCCAGCATCACTTCGCCCATCAGCTTCAGCCCCACGGCGAAGCGTTGTGCCATTTCGGGGGTGAAGCCTTCGCGTTGTTCCGTCATCTTCACGATGTTGAAAATATTGTCGTGGTTGGGTGCGAGGAACACCAACGGTTCGGCGGCAACGGGATGGCCGTCTTTGTCGGAGAGATGTTTGAGGGTTAGGCGGAATTGGTGTTGTTTCATGGCTGTTCTGCTTGTGTGGTGGAGGCTACCTGAAAGCAGGAGGAGTTTTCAGGTAGCCTTTCTTTGGTGTTTAGCGGGAAATCAGGCTGACGGTGAAATCGGTTTCGCCGCGTGCGTCTTCGAAGAGGCCGATGTTGTAGCGGTGAGCCTGGCCGCAGGCGCGGACGGTCCACACTTCGCGCACCTGCAGGCGGCCGTGCACTTTTTGTGCGTTGTTGATTTTGCTGTGTACTGATTCGATATTGCGGCAGTTGAACGAGGCGGCTTCGGCGGTGCGCACGACTTTGAGCACGTCGTCGCGCAGGATGTTGTCGCTGCCGAAAGTGGCGCTTTCGCCGCTGAAGGCTTGGTTGCCGAGGCTGGAGCAGGCGGAAAGGGCGAGGGCGGCGAGGAGGGGGATGAGTTTGCGCATGGGGATTCCTTAAATTCGGCAAAGATGTGGCGCGAGGCCAAATGCCGCCAATTATACGGCAATCTGTTGTGCTTTTCAGGTAGCCTGAGCAGTTATTTCTATCTGAATGAGGCTGCCTGAAACGGTAAATTAAAACTCGATTCCGGCCAGCCACAGGCTCACGGCGAAGCCGATAAAGAGCAGGCCTGTGGCGGCAGTGCAGGCGGTGGTAACGCGGCGATGGCGGCGGAACAGGTTGGCGAGGCAGTGGCCGGCGAAAACGAGCAGGGTGAGGTAGCTGAAGCTGACGGTTTGCATAACCAGTGCCAGCAGCAGGAAGGAGAGGGCGGGGTGCGGATAGGCGGGATCGACGAACTGAACGAAAAACGACAGCAAAAACAGGATGGCTTTGGGGTTGGTGAGGCTGAGCAGCAGGGCGCGTTTGAAGATGTGCGCAGCGGGCGGGGTGGGCGGCAAACCGGCTGCCAAAACGGGCGGCGGGGCAAACCATTTGCGCAATGCGCCGCGCAAGAGGCCGAAGCCGATGTAGGCCAGATACAGGCCGCCAGCGAGCCTCATGGCGTGGAATAGTGCGGGATAGAGCTTGAGCACGGTGCCGGCACCGAGTACGGTGAGCAGGATCAGCACTAAATCGCCCAGTAATACGCCGAATACGGCGCGGTAGGCTTTGCGCGCGCCGTGTTGTGCGGCTACGGAGAGGCAAAACATGCTGTTCGGGCCGGGCATGATGATGAGGATGATGGTGCCGATTAGGTAGGAGAGGGGATTGATGATGCCGAACATGGTTTTCAGGTAGCCTGTTATGGAGACGGCTATTTTAATGAGGCAGGCAGGGTGAAGGCTACCTGAAAACTATCGCGCCGATTTATTCCGCCGTTTGCCTGTTGCCCCGCAGGCGGCTAAACTGCCCGCCAATTTGCCCCCTTCATTAAAGAGAACGCTATGTTTTTCATCCTCTCGCCCGCTAAAAACCTAAACGAAACCGCCGCCGCGCCCACCAAGGAACACAGCCAGCCCGCGCTGCTTGAGCAGTCTGCCATCCTGATGGCGAAACTGCGCGAGCTGGCGCCGCAGGATTTGTCGGCGCTGATGGGCGTGTCGGACAAAATCGCCCGCCTCAACGCCGAGCGCAATGCGGCCTGGCAGCCGCCTTTCAGCCTGCAAAACGCCAAGCAGGCGGTGTATTTGTTTAACGGCGATGTGTATGAAGGCCTCGATGCCGAGAGCCTCGCCCCGCCGCAAATCGATTGGCTGCAAGGCCATGCCGGCCTGCTCTCCGGGCTCTACGGCCTGTTGCGCCCCTTAGATTTGATCCAGCCCTACCGTTTGGAAATGGGCACCAAGCTGACCAACCCGCGCGGCAAGGATTTATACGCCTTCTGGGGCAGCCTGATTACCGAATTACTGGCCGAACGCATGGCCGAAGCGCAAACCGATGTGTTGGTGAACCTGGCGTCGCAGGAATATTTCAAAGCCGTGCAGCCGGCCAAACTCGGCGGCCGCCTGATTACCCCCGTGTTCCAAGACGAGAAAAACGGCCGCTACAAAATCATCAGTTTCTACGCCAAACGCGCCCGCGGCCTGATGCTGCGCTATGCCGCCGAACGCACCCTCACCGAGCCGGAGCAGCTGCTGGATTTCAACAGCGAGGGCTACGCCTTCTGTGCGGCGGCTTCTTCGGAAAACGAATGGGTGTTCCGGCGCGGCGAGCAGTGATGCGTGGCAGGCTGTGACGGAGAAGTGGAGGCTACCTGAAATTTGGGAATGCAGCCGGGGTGGCATTTTCATTTTGAGCCGGCGTTTTCAGGTAGCCTTTTGTCGAGCCCACACTAATCGGCTTTGCTGTTTTATTCCCCTTTGCCAACCGACAGCGGCGCATTGTTCCGCACCGCGTGCCGCCACATCCAGCAGGCTACCTGAAACCCAACCGGGCGTTTTCAGGTAGCCTGCAAGTATTTTGGGGAGAGCCCCTCGGGCAAATGTGGTTTTTATGTTACGTTTTTTCGCAGCGGCAGCGCGGGGCTTGCTTGGCGCGTGAGGCCAGGTATCAAGCGGCTTTCGGGGCAACGGGTTGGGTGCTGGTTGAGTAATGTGTCAATTAAAAAAGGCAGCTAATTTGGCTGATTTGGCCGCTAGGGGAAATTATGGGTTTTTCAGCGGGCGATCAGGGTTTATAATCCGCCCAAAATTGAGTTGCGGTGCTGGCGCGCCGCGTGTGCGTAATAACGTATAGCTAAAGTCGTTTTTCTTGCTGTTCAATGAGTTATGGCAGAAAAGATTTTGGCTATATGCTTTTTTGAAAGGAACCAAAATGAGTTCTTTCGATGGTAGTTCTGCTGCGGCGGTAGCCGTGGCGCCCGCACCGGCTTCTTCCGGCGGCACCAAAGTGCGCCGTCATTTAAAGTCGCGCCATCTTTCCATGAT
>CAUPYH010000142.1:0-3364 GCA_963515595.1 uncultured Eikenella sp.
TGGTGCCGGCGGCAGGAATCGAACTCGCGACCCCCTGATTACAAGTCAGGTGCTCTACCAACTGAGCTACACCGGCAAGAAGCAGCGAATTATGCCGATGTTGCGTGCATTTGGCAAGAGGGTGCGGCAAAAAATGGGAGAAACGTGGTTTTGCAGCAACTTGGATAGGGGTTAAGAATAGGGTAGTGCCGCATATGTTTTCAGGTAGCCTGTTGCGGGAACAGGCTACCTGAAAATACGTTCGCGGTGCTGAAGCGGCTGCAGGCTAACCGGTGAGCTGTTTGGTAATCAGTTTTTTCACCGGCGGCAGGTGGTTGCTCAGGCGCAGTACGGTATTGCGCAGGAATTTGGCGGGCGGAGTTTCATTGGTGAAGAGTTTCACCACGAAATTGGTGCCGTGATACAGCGCGCGGGTGTGCAGGATGTGTTTGGCTTCGTATTTTCCCAAAAGCTTGGTGTCGGCGATGTCTTGGCCGGAAGCGGCAGCCTGCACGATGAGGCCGGCGAGGATGTCGGCGCTGGCGAGGCCAAGGTTGAAGCCGTGGGCGGTTACGGGGTGCATGCCCACGGCGGCGTCGCCGATGAGGGCGGTGCGGCGGGCGGAGAAGCGGCGGGCGTGTACGCCGACTAAGGGATAGGTGTGGATGCTGCCGGCCGGGGTCATCTTGCCGAGCTGGCCTTGCAGGTGTTGCTCAAGGTCGGCAGCCAGCGCTTCGGGGCGGAGTTCGGTGATTTCGTGCAGGCGGCGGTTGTCGATGGTGATGACGCAGTTGGTCATGTGTTCGCCAAGTGGCAGCAGGGCGATGGTGCGGCCGTAGCTGAAGCATTCGTAGGCGGTGTTTTCGTTGGAGGTGGTGTGGGAGAAGCGTGCTACGAGCACGGTGCGGCCGAAGTCGTGCATATCGGCGGAAATGCCGGCCTGGCGGCGGGTTTGCGAGAAGCGGCTGTCAGCGGCGATGAGCAGGCTGGCGGATACGGTGTCGCCGTTGTCGAGCAGGATGCTCACGCTCTCTTCGCCGTTTACGGCTTCCTGCACTTTATGGCCGGTGAGGAAATGGACGTTTTCATGCTGGCTGGCGGCTTGGTAGGCGGCGCGGCGGATATCGTGGTTGGATACGAGGAAGCCGAGCTGGCCTTTGCCGTCGGTGGGCGGGGGGAAGTTGAGGGTGTAGGGGGAACTGCCGTTGATCACTTTGGCGGCTTTGAGCGGGTAGATGCCTTCGGCGGGGATATGTTGCCACAGGCCGAGTTTTTCCATGATGCCGCGCGAGGGGTGGGTGAGGGCGATTTCGCGGCCGTCGTAGGGCGGGTTAGCCAGGGTTTCCTGGCTGCTTTGTTCGATGAGCAGGATGTTCAGGCCGCTGGGGGCTGCGGCTGCGGCGAAGCTGAGGCCGGCCGGGCCGGCGCCGATAACGACGATATCGCAAGTGTGCTGCATGGTGAAGCTCCTCTTGGGTGGCAGGGAAATAGTTGTGTCGGATTATACCGCAAGTATGCGGGCGGCTGCGGGGTGGGTGTGGCGAAACTGGTTTTCAGGTAGCCTTCCAGTGTGACAAAGGTTACCTGAAAAATAGATAGGTTGGCATTGCCATGTTGCAACATGAAGTTTCAAGTTTTTCAGGTAGTCTATTTGCAATCAGGCTACCTGAAAATCGTGTGGAGGTATTCGCTTGTGCCGCTTCGGTTATAAAATAGCCGGATGAAAAGATGAAATCAGATATGGAGCCGGATAATGGATAAACAGGATACGCAAAAGCTGTTGCAGCAATTGGGCAAGGAGGCAAAGCGGCGGCAGGAAGAGGCTGCGGCGCAGGCTAAGCGGCAGCGTCGGGACGAGCCGGATTTTGCAGCGGCGGTGGGCAAGGTTACGCCGCTGAAAAACAGTAATCGGGTAGCTGCGCCGAAGGATAATAAGCCTTTGAAACGGCGGTTTAATGATGAGGAATGGGATGAGGATGAATATTTCTATGTGAGTGCCGACAGCGAGCATGAGCCGCCACGTTCGTTTTGCAAAAACGGCCGCGGGCAAGACGACATCCGCCGCCTGGTGGCCGGGCATTGGCCGTGCGTGGGGCGTTTGGATTTGCACGGCTGCACGCGTGAGGAGGCGCAGCGGGAGCTGAGCGAGTTTATTGAGGAAGTGTTGCGCCGTGGGGTGTGCGCGGAAATCGTGCACGGCAGCGGGCTGGGTTCGCACGGTTTTGTGCCGGTGTTGAAAAGCCTGGTGCGCCGCTGGTTGATGGCACATCCGGAAGTGCTGGCTTATGCCGAGCCGCATGGTGCGAACGATGGGGCGGTGCTCATTTTATTGCGCAAACGGCGCGCGGGGTAGGCGTTTCTGTTTTGTTGTTTTATGTATAAGCTATCCCAGGCTGTTTTCGGATGATTTTTTAGGCAACGGGGTGCTGGAACAGGGTTTGTGCCTTGAAGAATAAAGGCTTTAAAAGCCTGAATAAAAACGTTGCCAATCAGGCGCAAGACTGTTAATATTCCACGGAAATACAGAGTGTTGCAGCATTGTCGGCGCGGTGGAAATTTTCGGAAAACAACAGTTTCCCGGTTCGGCTGTTTAAGCATATGCTTTTATGGCCGATTTTTACTGTGTTGCCAAACGAAAAAGCGAAGCTCTTTGATTAACCCAAGTAAAGAGGATAAGGATTTATGTCTGCCGAAAAACATGATATCGACCCGATTGAAACCCAGGAGTGGTTGGATGCGCTCAGTTCCGTGCTAGAAAACGAAGGCCCGGAGCGGGCGCATTTTCTGTTGGAAAACTTGGTGCGCTACACCCGCCGTCGCGGCGTGCACCTGCCGTTTAGCGCCACCACCGCGTATCTGAACACCATCCCGGTCGGCAAGGAGCAGAAATCGCCCGGCAATCAAGAGCTGGAACACCGCATCCGCGCCGCCATCCGCTGGAATGCCGCCGCCATGGTGCTGCGTGCCGGCAAAAAAGATTTGGAATTGGGCGGCCACATCGCTTCCTTCCAGTCTTCCGCTACTTTGTATGACGTGGGCTTCAACCACTTCTGGCGTGCCAAAGACGAAGCTGCCGGTGAAGAAGGCGATTTGATTTATGTTCAAGGCCACTCTGCTCCCGGCATTTATTCCCGCGCCTTTGTGGAAGGCCGCCTGAGCGAAGATCAGCTGAACAACTTCCGCCAAGAAGTAGGTGGCGACGGCTTGCCGTCTTATCCGCACCCGCACCTTATGCCTGATTTCTGGCAGTTCCCCACTGTATCCATGGGCCTGGGCCCGTTGATGGCGATTTACCAAGCCCGCTTCCTGAAATACTTGGAGTCTCGCGGACTGGCCAAAACCAAAGGCCGCAAAGTATGGTGCTTCTGCGGCGACGGCGAGATGG
>CAUPYH010000143.1:0-3355 GCA_963515595.1 uncultured Eikenella sp.
AAGACGTGCACATCATCCGCGAAGAATTGGGCGAAACCTTAATCGGCTGCATCGACGTGGCGACAGGCCGTCAGTTTAGCGAGGCCGAATTGGACGAAATCGGCAAACAATACGGCATCCGCCGACCCGAAACGCTGAAAAACATCACGTTCGGCGAGCTGAAAAACCTTCTGAAAAACGTGGAACACGAAGGCTTTATGGTATTTGACACGCAAAACGGCGAAATGCTGTTCAAACTCAAATCGCCGTATTACTTGATTTCCAAGTTTCTGGGACGAAGCAACGAAGGCAACATCGGACGCAAGCTCGACAAACGCCACGTCGATGAAGAGTTTTACCCCTTAATCGACCACATCCGCGATCATCGCGAAGCGTTCAACGCCATGCCGGAATTGGATAAGATTGCGTTTATCCAAGCATTCTTGCGCCAGTTGTAAGAATAGCTGGGAAAGAAAAGGCTACCTGAAAACGAAAGCAGTGAGTTTCTGCGAAGCTAAAACGAACGCAGCGTAGTTTCTGCGCAGCTAAAGTTTCAGGTAGCCTCTTCCGCATCTGCGACCTCCTCCGCCCATAATTCCGGCTGGCTGCCCTGCGGCAAAAGGTGGCTGATGCCCAAGCCGATAAGCCGGTAGTCGCGGCCGGCAGGCATGCGCTGAGCCAGCTGCCGAGCAGCCTGCTCCAGCGCGGCAGCATCAGGCAGGACGGAGGAATAGGTTTGCGAACGGGTGAGGATGTGGAAATCGGCGGTTTTCAGCTTGAGCGTGAGCGTGTGTGCCTGCACTTGTTTGCGCTGCGCCTGCGCCCATAAATCTTGCGCCAAATCAGCCAGGTGGCGGACGATTTTACTCAGCGGCAAATCCTGCGACAGGGTGATTTCGGTGGAAATCTGCAAGCGCTCGCGCTGCGGCTGCACGGGGCGGTTGTCGATGCCGCGGGCGAGGTCGTAGAGGCGGTAGCCCCAGCGGCCGAACAGGTTAACCAATTCGCCGCGCTGCATTTTTTGCAAATCTCCGGCCGTTTGCAGGCCGAGGGCGTGCATTTTTTGCAGAGTCTTTTTGCCCACGCCGGGAATTTTGCCCAGCGGCAGGGTGAGCAGAAATTGGGCGATGCGCGGCGGCGGGATCACGAATTGGCCGTTTGGCTTGCGCCAATCGGAAGCGATTTTGGCGAGAAACTTATTCGGCGCGATACCGGCCGAGGCAGTAAGGCCGGTATCGCGCAGGATTTCGGCACGGATGGCGGCGGCGATTTCGCTGGCATAAGGCAGGTTTTGCTTGTTATGGGTAACGTCCAGATAGGCTTCGTCCAGCGAGAGCGGTTCGACCAAATCGGTGTGCTGCCGGAACACGGCATGAATCTGCTGCGACACTTCGCGATACAGATGAAAACGCGGCGGCACAAACACGGCCTGCGGGCACAGCCGCCGCGCAGTGGCGGCAGGCATGGCCGAATGCAGCCCAAAACGCCGCGCCTCGTAAGAAGCGGCGCACACCACCGAACGGCCGCCCTCCCAAGCCACCACCAAAGGCTTGCCACGCAGATGCGGCTGCTCGCGCAGCTCTACCGAGGCGTAGAACGCGTCCATATCAATGTGGATGATTTTTCGGGCGAAAGGCATGACGAAAGGGAAGAATGGCGATGGAAGGATTATATACGGATGGGGCAAAACATGCTGTGAACAGGGTTTTAGGCAGCCTTTTCTGTTTCTGCTGCAATCCATGCCATACTCGTCGGCATACCCATGTCGACACACGCGCTCGCCCAACAACTGGCGGTAAAACATCCCCACTAAATATTTTCAGGTAGCCTCCCGCTATTCAGAGGCTACCTGAAAATCCGTATCCGAACTAAAACGGCTTATACACCACCAAATACAACGCTGCCGCCATCACCAGCACCGGAATCTCGTTGAACACACGAAACCAACGGTGCGAATAGCGATTGCGCCGCTCTTGGAAATCGATAAGCAGGCGGTAGCAGTAGAAATGGTAGCCCGCGAGGATAACGGCCAGCGTGATTTTGGTATGTACCCAACCCTGGCCCCACCAGCCGGTGAAAAACGGAATCAGCAGCCCGAACAGCACCGCGCCGATGCCCAGCGGCGTCATGAATTTAAACAGGCGCTGCGCCATGCCCAGCAGCTGGCGGTATTCCGTGCTGCCTGTCGGCACCATGGCCAGGTTCACATAGATGCGCGGCAGGTAAAACAAGCCGGCAAACCACGAAATAATAAAGAAAATATGCAGCAGTTTGAACAGCAAATACATAGGGCTACCTGAAAATAATGTGAACTGAATAAGGGATTACCGTTGCCGCCCACGCCTCCCGCACGCAGACAAATGATGGCGGCAAGGCAACGGTGTGTTGCACTACTGCCCCGCTTGCCGTGAAAGCAAATAATCACGCCCATAGGCGGCGACGGTTTCGCTCAGCCGCCACCACTGAAAGGCCATCAGCGACAGCACTTCGCTGGCCATGAATTTGGCGCGGTTCTGGCCGCTGTAGCGGCTGGTGGGCGTGGGCTCGGTTTGGTAATCCAGCCCCACATAATCGGCCACGGCGGCGGCACGGGCAAGGTGGTAGGGGTCGCTGATGATAACCACGCTTTCCAAACCGTTGTTATACATTAAGGCTTTGGTATTTTCCAAATTTTGCTGTGTATCGCGCGACGTGGTTTCCAGCAGGATGTCTTTATTCGGCACGCCGTGGCCGCGGGCGTAGCGGCGGGCCACTTCGGCTTCGGTCATATAGCCCGCCTTGGGCGTGCCGCCGGTGAAAATCAGCTTGCCCACCCGATTATTGCGGTAGAGCGTGATGCCGTGGTTGATGCGCTCGCGGAACACGGGCGAAGGATTTTTGCCCCAAGCCGCCGCGCCCAACACCACCGCTGCATCTGCCCGCCGGGAAGCGGTGCGCGTGCTGTAGCTGTACACCAGCCAAGTGCACCATGCGGCCTGCACCAGCAACACCAGCAGGCAGAGCTTGATGCCCCGCCAAACTTGGCGCAACAGGGAACCGCGGAATATGGCCAGCATGGTGGTCTCACATGTCTTTACAACTCAATCAGTTAATCGAACAAGGCGATAATGTTTTCCAGCGGCCGGCCAATGGCGGCGCGTTGGCGGTATACCGCAATCGGGCGTTGCAGCAACGCCGGATGTTGGTGCAGCGCGGCAATCAGCTCGTCTTGGCTCAACTCCGGCTTGTCCAAACCCAGCTCTGCATAAGCCGCATCGCCGGTACGCATGATGTTGCGCACATCTGGGTTGCCGAGCTGTTGCAGCAAGCCGCGCAAATCGGCTTCGGAAGGCGGGTTGGCGCGGTAATCCAGCGTTTGTACGGCCACGCCCGGCTG
>CAUPYH010000144.1:0-3349 GCA_963515595.1 uncultured Eikenella sp.
TATATTGCCAGCATCGGGCGGGGCGCTCAAGTTTCAACCGCTTCCCGGCAAACACAGCGGCGGTGCTTTGTGCGATAATCCGCCAGATTTATTCACACTTCAGAAACAGGGATTGATTATGGCAGAAGCAAAAAACAAGGCAGATAAAGCGTCTACTCCTGAAGACGATAAGAAAAAGGCTCTGGCCGCCGCGCTGGCGCAGATTGAAAAGAATTTCGGCAAAGGCGCCATCATGAAGATGGACGGCAGCCATCAGGATGAAAACTTGGAAGTGATTTCCACCGGCTCTTTGGGCGTGGATTTGGCGCTGGGTGTGGGCGGTTTGCCGCGCGGGCGCATTGTGGAAATCTTCGGCCCGGAATCTTCCGGCAAAACCACGCTGTGTTTGGAAACCATCGCGCAATGTCAGAAAAACGGCGGCGTGTGTGCCTTTATCGATGCGGAAAACGCGTTCGACCCGATTTATGCGCGCAAGCTGGGCGTGAAAGTGGAAGAGCTGATGGTATCGCAGCCGGACACGGGCGAGCAGGCGCTGGAAATCTGCGATATGCTGGTGCGCTCCGGCGGTGTGGACATGGTGGTGATCGATTCCGTGGCCGCGCTGGTGCCGAAAGCGGAAATCGAAGGCGAAATGGGCGACAGCCACGTTGGCCTGCAAGCCCGCCTGATGAGCCAGGCCTTGCGCAAGCTCACCGGCCACATTAAGAAAACCAACACTTTGGTGGTGTTCATCAACCAAATCCGCATGAAGATCGGCGTGATGTTCGGCAGTCCGGAAACCACCACCGGCGGCAACGCGCTCAAGTTCTACGCCTCCGTGCGCCTCGATATCCGACGCATCGGCCAGATTAAAAAAGGTGACGACATCCTGGGCAACGAAACCCGCGTGAAAGTGATTAAAAACAAAGTAGCGCCGCCGTTCCGCCAAGCCGAGTTCGACATCCTCTACGGCGAAGGCGTGAGCCGCGAAGGCGAGCTGATTGATTGGGGCGATAAAGTCGGCATCATCAAAAAATCCGGCGCATGGTACAGCTACAACGGCGACAAAATCGGCCAAGGCAAAGACAACGTGCGCGTGTGGCTGAAGGAAAACCCGGAAGTGGCTGCTGAAATTGAAGCGCAAATCCGCAAGGAAGTCGGCATCAATATCGAGATTACCGAAGGCCAGCGCGACGACACTGACGGCGAACAGCCGGAAGAGTAGGCCGGCTGTAAAGGCTACCTGAAAATACTTGGCGAAAGGTTTTAACTTCGCAGAAACTTCGCTTCGCTACGTTTTCAGGTAGCCTTTAATAGTGGATTAAAATAAAAATGAGACGAGGCGGCGAGCCGCAGCGTACAGGCAGTACGTTAAGGCGAGCCGACGCAGTAGCATGGCGGTTTTAATTCACTATAATTTTTCAGGTAGCCCTAATCTCAACCGCTTTAAACCCACACCATGATTACCCTGCAACAATTCCGCGAACAAGCTGCCGCCGGCTACAACCGCATTCCGCTGGTGCAAGAGCTGCTGGCTGATTTGGATACCCCGCTTTCCATCTACCTCAAGCTTGCCAACCGTCCCTTCAGCTACCTGCTCGAATCCGTGGTAGGCGGCGAACGTTTCGGCCGCTACTCCTTTATCGGCCTGCCGTGCCGCACCTATCTGAAAGCTTGCGGCCAGCGGGTGGAGGTGTACCACAACGGCCAAATCGTCGAGCAATACGAAGGCAACCCGCTGCCCTTCATCGAGCAGTTCCACGCCCGCTATAAAGTGCCCGAAATTCCCGGCCTGCCGCGCTTCATCGGCGGCTTGGTGGGCTACTTCGGCTATGAAACCATCTACCATTTCGAGCAGCTCGCTCACCGCCTGAAACAGCCTGCGAAAGCCGACCCAATCGGCACGCCCGATATTTTGCTCATGCTCTCCGAAGAGCTGGCCGTGGTGGACAACCTCAGCGGCAAAATCCACCTCATCGTGTATGCCGACCCCGCCGCCGACGAAGCAGGCTACCTGAAAGCCCGCGAGCGGCTCGAAGCCTTGCGCGAACAGCTGCGCCAAAGCGTTGCCCTGCCGCTCTCGCTAGGCAGTGCCCAAACCGCTCCGCAGCACGAAACCGGCGAAGCGCGCTATAAAGAATACGTGCGCCGCATCCGCCAATATATTTTAGACGGCGACTGCATGCAGGTGGTGCCCAGCCAGCGCATGAGCCTGCCCTTTGCCGACAAACCGCTCAGCCTCTACCGCGCCCTTCGCACGCTCAATCCCTCGCCCTATCTGTTTTACTACGATTTCGGCGACTTCCACATCGTCGGCTCTTCGCCCGAAATCCTCGTACGGCGCGAGCGCAACCAAATCACCGTGCGCCCCATCGCCGGTACCCGCCTGCGCGGCAAAACGCCGGAAGAAGATGCCGCTCAAGCCGAGAGCCTGATGGCCGATGCCAAAGAAATCGCCGAACACGTTATGCTTATCGACTTGGGCCGGAACGACGTGGGCCGCATCAGCCAAACCGGCAGCGTGAAGGTAACCGATAAAATGGTGATTGAACGCTATTCGCATGTGATGCACATCGTGTCGAACGTGGAAGGCGAGCTCAAACCCGGCATCGGCAATATGGACATCCTCGCCGCCACCTTCCCCGCCGGCACACTCTCCGGCGCCCCCAAAGTGCGTACGCTGGAAATCATCGAAGAGCTCGAGCTGGCCAAACGCTGCATCTACGGCGGTGCCGTGGGCAACTGGAGCTTCAACAACGACATGGACTTGGCCATCGCCATCCGTACCGCCGTGATCAAAAACGGCACGCTCTACGTGCAAAGCGGCGGCGGCATCGTGGCCGATTCCGACGAAGAAGCCGAATGGCAGGAAACCCAAAACAAAGCCCGTGCCGTGTTGCGCGCTGCCGAGATGGTGCAGCAAGGGCTGGATGGATAGTTGGGGAAAGGCTACCTGAAAAAGAATAGGGCTACCTGAAAACGGAACGAAGCGAAATTTTCAGGTAGCCTTTTATCAGCCAATGGAACAGCACAAACAAAAAACCTTCGTTTTGCAACGAAGGTTTTCAATTTGGCTGACGGAGAGGGGCGGACGATTTTGGGCATGATTATGGTACGGGGTAGGATGTACCAAATAAAATACCATAAAAAAACGAAACACGTTTTAAAAAATTGAAATGCATTTTAAATAATTAGGACGAAGAAAACGGCATAACTAACTGATTAGCTATGCCGTTTTGCTTTTTTCTGAAACGTTTTAGAAAACGTTGCAAATATGTGATGGCGGAAGCGGTGAGATTCGAACTCACGGTGGGTCTAACCCCACGACGGTTTTCAAGACCGCTGCATTAAACCACTCTGCCACGCTTCC
>CAUPYH010000145.1:0-3268 GCA_963515595.1 uncultured Eikenella sp.
GGCCGGCAGTGCATTCGCGGCAGGCTTGGACCAATACGATGCCGGCGATTATGTGCTGTTGGGCAAAGACCAACGCCCCTCAACAATGGTACAACACTATTACCAACGCGGCACGCAATGGGTGATGAAAGCGAGTCAAGGCGATAACGAGTGGTGGATGCCGGTGTGCCGCAGCATGGGCGAATGCCGCTTGCAAACCTATCCCGCACAGAAAGTGCGCGAATGGAAAACCCTGCTGCCTGCCGAACTCCAAGCCATACCGATGGCGTGTATCCACAATCAGGCCTTTGCGTTTTGCCGCATGAGCAAGCCCGATAATCCGAATATGCGCCTGTATTGGTGGTTTGCTTGGCAAAACGGGCGAACCTATGCGTTGGGCTTAAACCGCCTCCGCTGATGCGGGCACAAATAAAGTTTGCCGCCCGTATATGTATGCCCAACAGCATAAATGCAGGGCAAAACGGATTGGCACTACCGATTCTGCGCAAACCTTGCAGATGCAGCCTTAAACCATCCTGAAAGGCTACCTGAAAATGCCCAGCCGTTTTCAGGTAGCCCTTATCTTTTGGAAACAAGATGACCAACCTATCAACAGATGAGGCATTGGGCGCCGCTGCCATAGCCGCGCACCAATTTTCATTCAAGAATAAAGCGTATCTGCTACCACCCCAGCGTTGCGGCTGCTTCTCCTGCCTCGCCATCTTCCGCTCCACCGAGCTGGAAGAAGGCGACTTTGTGCCGGAAGACGACGGGCAATTCACGGCATGCTGCCCTTATTGCGGCATCGACAGCGTCATCGGTGAAAATTGCGGGTACGCAATCACCCCGGAATTATTGGCAGCCATGCAGGACTATTGGTTTTAAAGGATGTGCATGCTGCAGAATTTTCAGGTAGCCTGTTTAACTCTTAATACCATAGTGAATTAAGATAAGGGATGCTGCTGCGCTAGTTCACCTTGTCCCATTCTGATTTGAATCCACCATACATACACAGCCACCTTATGAACCCAGAAGTCTGCTTAGAAAACGGCAAGGTATATCGGCTTGCCCCTGCTTGGAAACGAATCGCAGCAGCCGCCCTAAACTTCGGCCTAGCCTATGCCCTGCTGCAAGCCTTGCTGTATTGCTTCCCCGGCAACAACGATTTCCATTTGGTGCTGCTGCCGATGCTGGCTTATATGCTGCTGCAAACCATATTGATGTCGCTGAAAGGGCAGTCGTTCGGCAAATGGCTGTTCCGCATCCGTGTGCTAGACAAAAACGGCAGCAACCCCGGCTTTCTCGGCACGGTATTGGCTCGGGAAGCGGCTTTTGTGTTGCTGCTGATTTTCTTCCGCTGGCCGGCCGGTTTGGCGTATCTCATTTGCCTGGCCACGCTGCTGATTCCCAAATTCGAACGGCGCACCCTGCAAGATCGGTTTATGGGCTCGGTGGTGGTATCGCTATAGTAAAGGCTACCTGAAAGCCCATGCTGCCGCTTTTCAGGTAGCCTCTTCCGTCCACAATCCGCTAGAATACGCCCCTAGCCGCCGCCTCTTGCGGCGCAAGCCAAGGAAACACCATGAAAAAATATCTGATGCTGCCCCTTTTGCTGTTGTTGGCCGCCTGCGGCTTCCGCCTGGCCGGCAGCGACCCCGCGCTCAACCCGCCCCTGCCCTACCAAACCTGGGCCGTACAAGGGCGCGAACTGCAGCAAAACATCGAAACCGAACTGCTGCGCCGTCACGCCAAGCTCGACAGCGCCTTTGCCGATGCCGTGGTTAAAGTAACCGATATCCAAACCAATAAAAACATCCAAACCCTCAACCTCTCCGGCACAGTAACCGAATACCAGCTGGAGCTCAAAGTATCCGCCCAAGCCTGGCGCGGCGAAAAAGCCCTGGGCGAGCCAATGATGATTACCGTATACCGCACGCTGGACTATAGCGACAGCGAAATCCTCGGTAAACAAGAAGAAGAAGCCCAACTCTGGGCCGATATGCGCGTGGATGCCGCCCGCCAGCTCGTGCGCCGCCTGGGCTACCTGAAAGCCGAATAATGGCCGCCATCAGCACCGAACGCCTGCTGCCACAGCTCAAACAGCCCCTGCAAGCGCTGTATGTGCTGCATGGCGAAGAAGCCCTGCTGCGGATAGAAGCCTTAGATGCCATCCGCGCCGCCGCCAAAGAGCAGGGCTACCTGAACCGCGAAACCCACACCCCCGACACCACCGCCGACTGGCAAGACCTCCTCGCCTCCGCCAACAGCATCGGCCTGTTTGCCGAACTCAAACTGCTCGAAATCCACCTGCCCGGCGGCAAGCCCGGCAAAGCCGGCGGCGAAGCCCTCGAACAACTGGCCGCCAACCTCCCGCCCGACACCGTAACTGTCATCCTCCTGCCCAAACTCGAGCGCGCCCAAACCCAGGCCAAATGGTTTGCCGCCCTCAGCCGCAGCGGCACCGTGGTCGAAGCCAAAGCCGTTGATGCCCAGGCTCTGCCCGGCTGGATACGCGGCCGCCTCGCGCAGCATCATTTATCCATCGGCAACGAAGCGCTGGCCCTGTTTGCCGAGCGCGTGGAAGGCAACCTATTGGCCGCCAAGCAGGAAATCGACAAACTCGCCCTGCTCTACCCCGCAGGCCACGAATTGGGCATTGCCGAAACCGAAGCCGCCGTGGCCGACGTAGCCCGTTTCGACGTATTCCAGCTTGCCGCCGCCTGGATGAGCGGCGAGCCCGCCCGCGTGGTGCGCCTGCTCGAAGGCCTCGAAGCCGACGGCGAAGAGCCCGTGATGCTGCTGTGGATGCTGGCCGACGACATCCGTACCCTCATCCGCCTCACCGCCGCCCTCAAACAAGGGCAAACCGTAGCCCAAGTGCGCAACAGCCTACGCCTGTGGGGTAGCAAACAGCAACTCGCCCCCCTGGCCGTGCGCCGCATCCCCATCCCGCGCCTCATCGCCGCCCTGCAAGAATGCGCCCGCATCGACCGCATCATCAAAGGAGCAGAAACCGGCGAAGCCTGGCCCGCCATCCGGCAGCTGCTGGTGAGTTTAGCTGGCTAACCGGTGTCGGAATAACCGCAACTGGAAATATGTGTCCTAACAAAAAATGGGGCAGGCGCGAACCGAAAATAGTACAAACACTACCGCAAGCCAAAGCCTTATCGCCCCTTTTAGGACAGTAACTATAGTGGATTAACAAAAATCAAGACAAGGCGGCGAGCCGCAGATAGTACACACGTTACGGCAAGGCGAGCCAACGCTGTACTGGTTTTTGTTAATTCAC
>CAUPYH010000146.1:0-3143 GCA_963515595.1 uncultured Eikenella sp.
AAGGATTGTTGCCCAGGCTGCTCAAGTCGCGCAGGCGCAGCTGGAGGAAGAAGGCATTTTTGCTGGAATTCACGCCGTTCACATAATGCTGGCCGACGGCGCTCAAGCTCCAGCAGCCGCAGCCGCTGATGTATTCCATGCCCCAAAGGTGTTCCACCGGTTTATGTTCGCTGAAGGAATAGCTGTGGCGGCCCACCAGATAAAGATTGCGGCTCACCGGCCATTGGAAATACACGTCGGCCCGGCGTACTTTGCCGTACATGTCATCGTAAATTTCGCCATGGCGGCGATATTGATAGCGCGCACCCACGGTTTTGCCTGGCTCCGGGCTGTAGCGCAGGCCGAAATGATATTTGGCCGCGGCATTTTGGCTGGTGTCGTAGTGCACTTCGCTGTTCAGCCAGATATTGTCGGTTACCCGGCCGTCGGCAAAGGCCAGCAAATCGGAATGGCCGCTGCGCCGCTGCACACGGCTGCCGTCGAGCAATACGTCGTCACGAGTGAAATACAGACGCTGGCCAAGGCCGGCGGAGAAACGCTCTGCGCCATTTCGGGCATCATACAGGCGAGTTTGTACCGCCGTGGTGAGGAAGTTGGCAGCGTTGATGCGGTCGTGGCCGGAGAAACGGTTCTCGCGGAATAGTTGGCTGTAATTGAAACTGTTTTCGGCGGTATCGAACAGCGGAATATCGTTTTGCTGCTTAGTTGGGATGTAGGTGTAGAACAGGCGCGGCTCTAAGGTTTGCACATAATCACGCCCCTGCCAGCTGGCCGGCCGCTCAAACACCATGCCGCTATCCACACTGAAGGTGGGCAATATGCGGCTGAAATTGCGTGCCTGCGCGCCGTTATGGCTGTCTAGGTTGTAATAAGTGGCGTGCAAGCCGAGCTTGGGTCGGACATAGCCCCAGCTGCGGTTGAATTCCGCGCTCACGCTGGGGTTGAGTACCAAACGGCTGCCTTCCTGTTTGCTATCGTGGCGGAAGTTGCTGTATTGGCCAAACATTTGGAAGTTGACGATACCGAAACGCTTCTGCCATTGGCTGCTTAGGCGCGGCAACAGGGAATAAGGTTGGTCGCCTTTGTAGCCGTCGGCATTGGCCAGGGTTTGGTATTTCTGCACGGTGGCGTAGCTGTCAAAGCGGCCGGTCCACAATTCGGTTTGGTGGCGCAGCCACAGCTGTCGGTTGAGGTTGACATTGGTGGCGATGTCGGTGCGGTTGTAGAAATCGCGGTAGTAGTCGTCATCGGATACTTGATGGAAATCCACACCGCCGCTGAGGGTACGGCTGAATTGGTGTTGGTGGTCCCAATCGATTTTACTGCGGGTGTCGTGTTGGCTAAGTTGGTCTGCTGGCAGCACGGCCAAGCTGATGTCGCCCTGGTATTTGGGCTGCAGATAGCGGAACTGTCCGGCCAGCTGCAGGCCACGCCGACTATAGAGCTTGGGCGTAAGCGTGAAGTCGTAGTTTGGAGCCAAGTTGAAATAATAGGGGGTAGTGATTTCCACACCATCGGAGCCGGCTTTAAAGGTGGGCACTAAAAAGCCGCTTTTGCGGTTGCCGTTGAGCGGAAAATCAATCCACGGCGTGTAAAACAGCGGCACACCACCTACCACCAGCGAGGCATTGCGCGCCACGCCGACATTGCGCTCGTAGTCTGCTTCAATGCTTTTGGCACGGATATACCAGCTCTCATCGCCCGGATTACAAGTGTTGAAGCGGCCGTTTTCCAGTCGATAACGGTTTTCGCCATCCATACGCAGGGTTTGGCTGGTGCCCTGCAGGCGGCGGCCGCTGCTGCTTTCGGCTTCAAAGCGGGCATTGGTGGCCTCGCCCTGGCGGGTGTCCATCTTATAACGCAGGCTCTCGCCGCTTACGCGCCCGCCGCCCTGCTCCAAGGTGAAGCGATCGCCAGCCTGCACGGTATCTTGCGGCTGATTGTAGTCAATCCATTGCGCATTAAGCACCTGGTTGCCACGCTCCACCACCACATCGCCCTCGGCACGCACGCGCACATCGCTCTGACCGATCACACGGTCGGCATTCACGCGGGTGGCACCTTCGGCCAACGCACCTTCGCCGCTGGTTTTCACCGGCGCAATCATCTGTTTGGGCGCGTCCGGCCGGTGGCAGGCCGCACCGCCCTCTGCCGCCAGCGACAACGGCTCGGCCTGCAGCAGGGCCGGCAGGCTCAAACCAGCCAACACGGCGGCCGCCATCGGGCTCAATCGGAAAAAGCAAGACAAAGAATCACCCCAATTTTTCACAGCGGGTTTAAAATGGCGCATATTTTAACCCGAAAAACATCATGGAACGAGAAAAAGAATTGCAAAACTGGCTGCAGAAACGTTATCCGCAGCGGAGTCTCACCCTTTCCTTCGCCGCAGCGGATGCCGATTTCCGCCGCTATTTCCGCGCCGTATTCGAAAACGGCGAGAGCGTGGTCTGCATGGACGCACCGCCCGACAAAATGAGCATCGAGCCTTATTTGCGCGTGCGCGAGATTTTTGCCGCCGTGCATGTGCCGCAAGTGTTCCATCACGATATCGAACACGGTTTCGCCGCCTTGGAAGACTTCGGCAAAGTGCCCTACTTGGCCGCACTGGAACACGACACCCGCCCCGAAGTGCAACGCGCCCTGCTGCTCGACGCACTCGATACACTGATCGAACTGCAAAAATCCAGCCGACCCGGCGTACTGCCCGAATACGACGAAGCCGTGATGCGCCGGGAAATGCAGCTGTTCCCCGATTGGTTTATGGCCAAAGAACTGGGCAAAAGCTTGAACTTCAAACAGCAACAGCTGTGGCGGCAAACGCTCGACACCCTCCTGCCCGTGCTTACCGCCCAGCCGCAGGTATATGTGCACCGCGACTTCATCGTACGCAACCTGATGCTCACCCCCGGCCGACCCGGCGTGCTGGATTTCCAAGACGCGCTCTACGGCCCGATTACTTATGACCTGGTTTCCCTCCTGCGCGACGCGTTTATCGAATGGGAAGAAGAGTTTGTTATCGACCTGGCCGTGCGCTACTGGGAAAAAGCCCGCGCCGCCGGCCTGCCCGTGCCCGCCGATTTCGACAGTTTCTACCGCGATTTCGAATGGATGGGCGTGCAGCGGCACTTGAAAGTGGCCGGCAT
>CAUPYH010000147.1:0-3046 GCA_963515595.1 uncultured Eikenella sp.
TGTGCCGAAGTTAAACCGAAATTCGCATTCTTTCAAGAACAGCGGGAAAGATTTGCGGTCGATTCCGTTGTATTTGCGCAAGACACGTTTTGCCTGATTCCAAAAATTCTCCAAGCCGTTAATGTGGTTCTGGCGGTCTGCAAATTCCTTGGAATGGTTGAGGCGCTAATAGATAAAACCACTCACGTCCAACTTGTCGTAGCTGCTCAGGCTATCGGTATAAACAATGCTGTCCGGCATGATTTTCTTTTTGATAACAGGCATTAAAGTATCGGACTTGGCATTATCCACCACAACGGTATAAACCCGTCCGTTGCGTTTCAAAATGCCGAAGACAACCACTTTTCCTGCCGCACCGCGACCACGTCTGCCTTTACGCCGTCCGCCGAAATAGCTTTCGTCCAACTCGACAGAGCCCTCAAAAACCTCATCGGCAGCCAAGGCTAGATAATGGCTGATGACCATACGAATTTTGCGGTAGAACAGAATAGCGGAGTTGGGCTGAATGCCCAAAATATCGGCAGCGGAACGGGCGGTAACTTGGAGTACAAAAAATTCAAGCAGTTTATTTTGAACTCTCTTACTTAATTTACAATTGGTTATCTGCATTTTCGTAGCCTAGCATAACTACTAATCTACGTCAGCCCCTATTTTTTTTAATTCACTATAATTACAATTGATACAAGGCGGCGAGCCGCAGACAGTACAGGTGTATGGCAAGGATAGCTAGCACCGTATCAGCAGTTGAGTTGATTGGCTAGAGGCTACCTGAAAAGGAATAACGAGCTTTCAGGTAGCCTTCTCATCACCTTGGCCCATTCATCTCAAGCCGGCTTTGTTTTAAAGCCAAGCTGCGTCCACGCGAATACTGCCAGCGCGGTAACGGCAAGTGCGGCGCCTACCCAGCCCAGTGTGCCCAGCCCCCAGTGGCGCGAGATGATGCCGCCTAAGAGTGCGCCGCCGCCGATGCCGATGTTGTAGCTGCCCGAGTAAATCGCATTGGCCACATCAGTGGCATCCGGAGCGTAGCGGATCACGTGGGCAACCATGCTCAAGCCCAGCACACCGATGCCGATGCCCCAGACCAGCGAGAGCGCAAACATCGCCGCCGTACTGCCGCCTAAAGGCTTAAACAGCAGTAATGACACCAGCAGCAGCACCGCCGAGCCGATCAGGGTAGGGTTGGGGTGTTTCGGGTAGAAGCGCGAATACAGCCAGCTGGCCGCCATGCCAGACAAGCCGAACACCAGCAACAGCGCCGTGGCCGTATCCGGCGGCATATGGGTGATTTCCAGCACATAAGGCTCGATGTAGCTATAGGCCGTGAAATGCGCGCTCACAATCAGCACCGCCATCGCATACATCCCCAACAGGCGTGGGCGTTTGGCCAACAGCGGCAAGCTTTTGAGCGAACCTGCGTTTTTGCTTTCCAGGCGTGGCAGGATTTTGGCCAGCAGCACCATCACGCCCAAGGCCAGTATACCGATCAGCGCGAAGGTAAACCGCCAGCCCAGCCACTGCCCCACCAGCCGCCCCAGTGGCAAGCCCAATACTGTGGCCATGGAAGTGCCCAGCGACATCCAGCCCAAAGCCTGCTGCCGCCTGCCCGCCGGCGCCAATCGCATCACCAGCGAAGCGGTAATGGCCCAAAACAGCGCGTGAGTAAGCGCAATCAGCACGCGCGACACCAAGAGCACGGGAAAGCTCCAAGCCACGGCAGACAGCCCATGCCCGGCCACAAACACAACAAACAACGCAAGCAGCAGCCTGCGCCGCTCCGCATTGGCCACCAGCAGCATCAGCGGCAGCGAAGCCAGCGACACTACCCAGGCATACACGGTAATCATAATGCCCGTGTCGGCGGCAGACATATTAAAGCCCTTGCCGATATCGGTGAGCATGGCGATGGGGATGAATTCGGTGGTGCATACCACAAAAGCGGCCACCGACATGGCAAACACGCGCAGATAGGCCAGCAAGATGGGGGCGTGGGGGTGATGTTTGAGCATAGCGTAGATGACAAGCGAAGTAAGGTTTTCAGGTAGCCTTTACCGGCTGGGGAACGGGATAATTTTCTATCAGATAAACCTCTTCGGCACGGCAAGTTTCATATATCCATCGATTCCAATTATCCACCACCCATTCCCGGCTGATACCTGACGCGCCAGCCAGCTCGGCTTCTTGCGGCAGTTTCACCAAAATCAATCCCGCCTTATGGCCGGTGGCAACCAGCAAACCAAACCTTCTGTCGCCATCTGGCAGCTCCACAAACATCAAATCAACATATTCCTCATGCGGATATGCGCCAGGCAGGCGAAGAACCATTCCACGCTTTAAATCACCGTGATAATCAAGCAGTTTTTTCATGATTGAGCCGTATGCCAGTGCTGGGTGTTTCCGAAATATAGGCTACCTGAAATGATTGCCAAAGTTTTCAGGTAGCCTTTATGCCCTGATTCGGCAGACGGGTTAAGGATTCAATATTCTTGCAATCAGCGCCTTATCCTTGCCTACCATATTCGGAATCTGCACTTGAATGCCGTTGCCGGGAGCAACTTCCGCTGCTTCGCCCCTGCGTTTCATGGCTTGCAGCACGATGGTTTGGTTGCCTTGCGGGTGGATGATTTCCAGCGTGTCTCCCACGGCGAAGCGGTTTTTCACTTCCACGGTGGCCCAGCCGTCGGCGTCGATTTCGGTAACGTGGCCGACGTATTGGCTCTGTTTGGCCACGGAATGGCCGGTGAGGTAGTTTTGGTAGTCTTGCGTTTGGTGGCGCTCGAGGAAGCCGGAGGTATAGCCGCGGTTGGCGAGGCCTTCGAGTTCGGCCAGCAGGCTGTAGTCGAAGGGGCGGCCGGCTACGGCGTCGTCGATGGCTTTGCGGTAGGCCTGAGCCACGCGGGCGACGTAGTACACGGATTTGGTGCGGCCTTCCACCTTGAGGCTGTCCACACCGATACGGGCGAGCTCGGCCACTTGCTCTACGGCGCGCAAGTCTTTGGAATTCATGATGTAGGTGCCGTGTTCGTCTTCCATAATCGGCATCATT
>CAUPYH010000148.1:0-3022 GCA_963515595.1 uncultured Eikenella sp.
ATGAGCAAGACCATGAAAGCCATGACCTATTACGGCGAAAACGATGTCCGCTTCGAAGATCGCCCGGTTCCCACTATCATTGATCCTACCGATGCTATCATTCGCGTTACCAAAACCACTATTTGCGGTACAGATTTGGGTATCATGAAGGGCAAAAACCCGGAAATCGAAGCAGTTGCCCGCGAAAAAACCGGCAAATGGGAAGGCCGTATCCTCGGCCACGAAGCCATCGGCGTGGTGGAAGAAGTGGGCTCTGCCGTTAAAGACTTCAAAAAAGGCGATAAAGTTATCGTATCTTGCGTGAGCCGCTGCGGCACTTGCGACAATTGCCAGAAACAGCTCTATGCCCACTGCCGCAAAGAAGGCGGTTGGATTATGGGCTACATGATCGACGGCACCCAAGCCGAATATGTGCGCACTCCGTTTGCCGATAATTCGCTCTATCATCTGCCCGAAACCCTCAACACCGATGTGGCCGTATTCCTCTCCGACGCACTGCCTACCGGCCATGAAATCGGTGTGCAGTACGGCCAAGTGAAACCTGGTGACGCCATTGCCATCGTCGGCGCCGGCCCCGTGGGCATGGGCTGCCTGCTGACTGCTCAGTTCTACTCTCCGGCTACCATCATCGTGGTGGATATGGATGAAAACCGCTTGGCCATGGCCAAAGAAATGGGTGCCACCCACACCATCAATCCTAATAAGGAAGATGCTGTGGCCAAGATTTTGGAGATCACCGGCGGCCGCGGCGTGGATTGCGCCATGGAAGCCGTAGGCTATCCCGCTACTTGGGATATCTGCCAGAAAGTGGTGAAAGAAGGCGGCCACGTGGCCAACGTCGGCGTACACGGCAAATCCGTTGAGTTCGATTTGGCCAAACTGTGGATCAAGAACATCACCGTTACCACCGGCTTGGTAAATGCCAACACCACCGGCATGCTGCTGAAAGCCTGCGAATCCAGCAAACTGCCGATGGAAAAACTGGCTACCCACCGCTTCAAATTCAGCGAAATGGAAAAGGCCTACGAGGTGTTCACACACGCTGCCGACACCAAAGCCATGAAAGTCATCATTGAAGTGTAAGCCGCTTCGCTGGCTGAAATGATAAAGAGGCTACCTGAAAATTTTCAGGTAGCCTTTTGCTGCGCCCAAGCATATATGAATGTCTGGTAGTGAGTAGCAAAGAATACATCAATACGGCCTGGCAAGCCGATGCCGTAGGAAGAAATTGCAGCCCCCGCTTTTTCCCGCCCGTCTGTTAAGCTAAAATACGCCCCGCCAAATTAAATGAAGGAAACCATAGCATGAACTTAACCTTTATTGATCATCCGCTGATCAAGCACAAAATCACCCTGATGCGCAAAGCCAACTGCAACACCTACCAATTCCGTACTTTGGTAAAAGAGTTGGCCCGCCTGATGGCCTACGAAGCCAGCCGCCATCTGGAAACCGAGCCGCTTTCTATCGAAGGCTGGTGCGGCCGCATCGAAGGCGAGCAGATTAAAGGCAAAACCGTAACCGTGGTGCCGATTCTGCGTGCCGGTTTGGGTATGCTCGATGGCGTGCTCGACTTGTTGCCCACCGCCAAGATCAGCGTGGTTGGCCTGCAGCGCGACGAAGAGACCCTGCAACCGGTTTCCTATTTCGAGAAATTGGTGAGCAAAATGGACAAACGCCCGGCCATGATTCTCGACCCAATGCTCGCCACCGGCGGTTCGATGGTAGCGACTATTGATTTGCTGAAGAAAAAAGGCTGCCGCAACATCACTGCCTTGGTGCTGGTGGCCGCACCGGAAGGCGTGAAGCTGGTGAACGACAAGCACCCAGACGTGAAAATCTACACCGCCGCGCTCGACAGCCACCTCAACGAAAACGGCTACATCATCCCCGGCTTGGGCGATGCCGGTGACAAGATTTTCGGCACCAAGCAAACAGCTTGATTGCCCGATGCATTCGCCAACAGGCTACCTGAAAGTTGTGAAATCATTTTCAGGTAGCCTATAAACCAATCATCGTATTTCCCGCCAAGGCTACCTGAAAAAGTGGGCAAACTGTTTTCAGGTAGCCTGAATTGCCGCTTGGCAGCAATAGTCAAAGCAACGATTTTCCTCCGGCAGGCAGTGAATTGTAGGCAGGAATCAGTGCTAGAGCTATCCCGGAAAACAACGCCATGGTCTCCACCCTCACACTCCTCTCTCTTGCCGCCACCGGCTTTCTCGGCGGCGGCCATTGCGCCGGCATGTGCGGCGGTTTGAGCACCGCCTTTGCCTTGCAGCTGCCGCCGCAGGTGGGGCGCGTGAAGCTGATTGTGCTGATGAACCTCGGCCGCATCGGCAGCTACACTTTTATCGGCCTCTTGCTGGGCGCGCTGGGGCAGTTCGGTATTTCGCTGGATCAAACCCGCCTGTTACAGCATATCCTGTTTGCCGCTGCTAACCTGCTGCTGTTGTTTATCGGCCTGTATCTGGCTGGGCTCAACGCCTATGCTGCGCAGGTAGAAAAGCTCGGGCGGCCGGTGTGGCGACGGCTCAATCCGCTGCTCAACCGGCTTTTGCCCATCCAAAACACCCCTGCCTGCTTTGGCGTTGGCCTGCTGTGGGGCTGGCTGCCGTGCGGCATGGTGTACAGCGCCTCGTTATATGCGCTGGGCAGCGGCAAAGCGGTGGATGGTGCGCTGATGATGCTGGCCTTCGGCTTGGGCACGCTGCCAAACCTACTGGCGATGGGGCTGTTTGCTAACCAACTCAAAGGCCTGCTGCAACATCCGCGTTTCCGGCTGGTGGCCGGGTTGAGTGTCAGCCTGTGGGCGGCATGGCAGCTGTGGCATGGGGTGGCAGTTTGGCTGCAGGCTGGCTGAAAATATAGCTAATATACTGCGCCAGGTTTGATTTCAGTTTGAAAACAGCTATGGTGAAACAACAGCCGGATAACTGCAGTTCTCCAATATCGGGGAATGGTTATCCGGCTGTTTTGTATTCGGCCAGTTTCTATAGTGAATTAAATTTAAACCAGTACAGCGTTG
>CAUPYH010000149.1:0-2959 GCA_963515595.1 uncultured Eikenella sp.
TTTCAGTATTCTCCTGGAAATACTGTAAACAACGATACTGGTTTCTACACCTTAGTCGGGCAGCCTTATTCTGCTTCCCGGCTGGTGAGGCCGTAGAGCAGGAGTTGCAATATATCCTGCGGCAGTCGTTGCGGGGCGGGGGCGTAGAGTTCAACGAGACAGGGTTGTCGCATGAGGCTGTCCATTTGGCGGATGAAGAGGTCGATGAGTTCGGGCGGCAGGCTGTGGTGGATGAGTTTGCGCTGTTGCAGGGTGTGGAAAAAGCTGCGCATAAACTGATATTTCTCTTCTTCCATGCTGCGGAAAAAGTGTTCCAGTTCTAAATCGGCTACGTTGGTGATGTCGTCGAGCACGGGCGCGGAATAGAGTTCGGCCATGGATTCGCGTTGGATGGCGAATAGGGCGGCAGCGGCTTCTTCCAGGCTGCATTGCTGTGCCAGCAGGCTTGCGAGTCGGCTGCGTACGCATTCTTTCTGCTCGGCAAATAGTTCCTGCACCAGCGCGTTTTTGCCGGAGTAGTATTTATAGAAGGTTACGCGGCTGGTGTGGGCGGCGGTGCAAATGGCTTCTACGGAAACGGTGGCAAAGCCTTGGGTGTAAAACAGGGTTTTCGCTGCTTCGCGCAGTGCCTGCCGTTTTTTGCTGTGGGGCATGTGGGAATACCTTTCTTTTGGCAAGCATTCGATAATCGCTTGCATTATCTTTTGTTGCTTTCTATAATTTACAGTATATGTATGTTTAATGTAAATCTGTAAATTTTATTGCGCTCGTCGAGCCGAACCAACAAAGGAGAAAATTGCAGTGAAACCCAATGCCTGCCTGCTTGCCCTGCTGGCCGCCGCCCCGTATTTCGCCCACGCTGAGGAAACCGATGCCGCCGCGCAACTGCCCGATATTGTGGTGACCGGCGAGCGCGGCAGCCGCACCGTGTTCCAAACCGGTACGTCGCACAATGTGTTCACTGCGCCGGATATCGACCGCAGCGGCCATAAGCTTTCCGCCACCGACCTGCTCAAACAAACCGTCAATACCGTGGATTTGGGCAGCGGCAACGATTTGCCCACCGTGCGCGGCGTGGACGGCTCCGGCCCGGCGGTGGGTGCGGTGGCCTTCTTCGCCGGTACGCGGCCTCGTTTGAATTTGTCGATAGACGGCCGCTCCGCCACTTACAACGAATACGCCTTCGGCACGCAATCGCTGTGGGATATGCGGCAGGTCGAAGTCCTGCGCGGGCCGCAGAGCCTGGTGCGCGGGCAGAACGCCGTGGCCGGCGCCATCGTGATGCGTTCCAACGACCCGACTCAGGAATGGGAAGGCGCGGTGCGCTTGGGTGCGGGCAACCAGAAAACCCGCAACGGCGCGCTGATGGTATCCGGCCCGATTGTGAAAAACAACCTTGCCTTCCGCCTGAGCGCCGAGCGCCAGCAGCGCGAAAGCTACGAGCCCTTCGTGCATTACGACCCCGCAGGTAACCCGCGCCGAGTGGAAAACACCAATATCCGCTTCAAGCTGCTCTTCACGCCCGAGGCCTATCCCAACTTCCTCAGCCGCCTCACCTTCAACTACATCAAATCGCGCGCCCCGCAAAACGAAATCATGGGCAACACCGCCAGCGCCCGCTTCCTGCCGCAGAAGCCCGTATTTGAAACCGGCTCCCGCTCCGGCATTTGGGACGTTTCCTGGCAGGTTAGCGACAGCCTCAAGCTCGAAAACAAGCTGGTGTACGCCCGTTACGACAACGACCGCATCCACTTGCCCATGTCCGTACACCCGCAAGGCGTGCCCGCCACCCTGCGCGGCCACGAAGTGCAGTGGGAGCCCGTATTGCACTACCGCCCCGAAGGCGGCAGCGTGAAAGGCCTGGCTGGGCTGTATTTCTTCCGCAGCAGCCAAGACGAAACCGTAGACATCCGCAGCGTGGGCGGGCGCAACAAGTTCAGCGACGCTAACCGCGTATATGCCGCCTTTGCCGAAGCCAATTGGCAGTTCGCCCCGCAATGGAACCTTACCCTTGCCGGTCGCCTTGAGCGCGAAGAACACCAACGCCACGGCGGCAGTGCTAGCCTGCGCCTGGATTTGGACAAAGGGCAAACCGTATTCCTGCCCAAAATTGATCTTTCCTACCGCCCGAGCGAACACTTCACCTCCGGCCTCAAACTCGCGCGCGGCTACAACCCCGGCGGCGCAGGCATCACCTTCGGCCGCCCCGTGCTCACCTACACCTACCAGCCCGAATACATTAACAACATCGAGCTCTACACCCGCTGGCGCACGCCCGACCGGCGGCTCGAACTGAGCGGCAACCTTTTTGCTAACCGCTACAAAGACATGCAGCTGCCCTTCTACCTCGGGCCCAGCTCCGTGGTGATCCGCAACGCCAACAGCGTGCAAACCTACGGCGCGGAAATGCAGGCCGGCTGGCAGGCGTTCGACAGCCTGCGCCTCACCGCCGGGCTCGGCCTCCTGCACACCGACATCCGCCGCTATCCCGGCAGCGGCATCGAAGGCAACCGCTTAGGCCGTGCCCCGCGCTACACCGCCACCTTGGGCGTAGCCTGGAAGCACCCCTCCGGCTGGGAGGCTGGCGGCGACGCCCGCTTCAGCGGCGGCTACTACTCCGCCGCCAACAACGCCGAAGTCGGGCGCATCAAACGCTACGGCCAGCTCAACCTCTACGCCGCCTACAACTTCAAACACGGCCGCGTATCGATGTATGCCGACAACGTGTTCAACAGCCGACGCCCGATCTTCGTGTCCACCAACGACCGCCACGACTCGCTCTACCAACGCCCCCGCGCCATCGGCGTGAGCACCGAATGGCGGTTTTAGGCAAAACGGAGGCTACCTGAAAGCGCAGCTTCAACGAAGTTAAAACGCAGCCTCCGAATGAGGCCGTTCCTACGGAACTAAAGCGCGAACTTCAACGGAGCGAACGCGGCCGAATAATTTTCAGGTAGCC
>CAUPYH010000150.1:0-2914 GCA_963515595.1 uncultured Eikenella sp.
GCTTGCGGTACACTTGCGCCCGTTTTATCTATAGGTGGGAAAGCATGAACCTTCTTAGCGCGTTGGCGAAAATCGGCAGCATGACCATGCTGTCGCGGGTGCTCGGTTTTGTGCGCGATGCGGTGCTGGCGCGGGTGTTCGGCGCGGGCATTGCGATGGACGCATTCGTGGTGGCCTTCCGCCTGCCCAACCTGCTGCGCCGCGTGTTTGCCGAAGGGGCGTTTTCGCAGGCTTTTGTGCCGATTTTGGCGGAATACCGGCAGAAGAAATCGCCGGCAGAAACGCAGGAATTTGTGCAGCATGTGGCGGGGATGCTGATGTTTGCGCTGCTCATCGTTACCGCCATCGGCGTGCTGGCGGCACCGGCGGTGATTTGGGCCACGGCCAGCGGCTGGGGCGGCAAGCCGGAGAAGTTTGTGCTGGCTTCGCAGCTCTTGCGGATTGTTTTCCCCTATATCCTGCTGATTTCGCTGTCGTCTTTAGTGGGCAGCATTCTCAACACCTACGGCAAGTTTTCCGTGCCGGCCTTCACGCCGGTGTTGCTGAATGTGTCGCTCATCGGCTTTGCGCTGCTGGGGGCGAAGCATTTCGAGCAGCCGGTGATGGCTTTGGGCTGGGGCGTGTTTTGCGGCGGGGTGCTGCAACTGGGTTTCCAGCTGCCTTGGCTGTTTAAGCTGGGCTTTTTGAAAATGCCGAAGCTGCGTTTCGGCGATCCGGCGGTAAACCGCGTGATCAAACAGATGGCGCCGGCCATTTTGGGCACGTCGGTGGCGCAGGTGTCGTTGGTGATCAACACGAATATCGCGTCGTACTTGCAAAGCGGCAGCGTGTCGTGGATGTATCTTGCCGACCGGCTGATGGAGCTGCCCACCGGCGTGTTGGGCGTGGCGCTGGGTACGATTCTGCTGCCGGGGCTGTCCAAACACGCGGCTAAGGGCGACAAGCGGGAATTTTCCGCGTTGTTGGATTGGGGCCTGCGCCTGTGCCTGCTGCTCACGGCGCCGGCGGCGGTGGGTATGGCGGTGCTAGCCTTCCCGCTGGTGGCCACGCTGTTTATGTATAACAAAATCGGCGTGCACGACGCGCTGATGACGCAACAGGCGCTGATTGCCTATGCGGTGGGGCTCTTGGGGCTGATTCTGATTAAGGTGCTGGCGCCGGGGTTTTATGCGCAGAAAAACATCAAAACGCCGGTGAAGGTGGCGATTGTAACGCTGGTGTGCACGCAGCTGATGAACCTGATATTTGTGTGGAAGCTGCAGCATGCGGGGCTGGCGCTTTCCATCAGCCTGGGCGCGTGCATCAATGCGGCGTTTCTGTTTTTATTGTTACGGATTAAAGAGATGTATCAGCCCAAGGCGGGCTGGCGCGCGTTTTTGCTGAAGCTGGCGGTTGCGCTGGCCGTGATGGCCGGCGGGCTTTGGGCGGTGCAGCATTATGTGGTGCTGGAATGGGTGCGCGTGGGCGGCTTGCGGCGCACGGGGCAGCTGTTTGCACTAATCGGCTTCGGCATGGCGCTGTATTTTTCCACGCTGGGGCTGCTGGGCTTCCGGCCGCGCCACTTTAAGCGGCGGGAAATGTAGTTCTGGAGATTTCAGGTAGCCTCTTATCAAAAGGCTACCTGAAAGCGAAGCTTCAATGTAGTTCAAACGCCCAATCCAAACAAAACAAATCCGCCGGCAAGCCATTGTGTTTGCCGGCGAATGTTATCGTTGCGGGGAAGGATTATTCGTCGTCTTCCTCTGCCAAGGCAGGATGCGCCGCTTCCTGCTTGCGGCCAATCAGCCACAACGCGCCGCCTACTACAACGAAAGCAATTTTAATGCCCCAGGCCACGCCGTCGCCCCAGTTGTAAATCCAAGCCAATACTTTCGGCACACGGTTGAAGAAATCTAGAAAAATCGCCAGGATGCCCAAAATGGCCAAAGTGCTACCTATGTTTTGCATGATTGTCCTCTTGTTGGTGGTTAAGAAAGAGGCGAAATTTTACACAAAGCATACATTTTTTCAAGCCACAAGCGAAAATGATATGATACCGCCTTCGCAATTCCAACACACAAAAGGAACCGCCATGCCCCTGCTCGACAGCTTCACCGTAGACCACACCCGTATGCACGCCCCCGCCGTGCGCGTGGCCAAAAACATGCGCACCCCAAAAGGCGACGACATCACCGTGTTCGACCTGCGCTTTTGCGTGCCCAACCAAGAAATCCTGCCCGAAAAAGGCATCCACACGCTGGAACACCTGTTTGCCGGCTTCATGCGTGATCACCTCAACAGCGCAAACGTAGAAATCATCGACATTTCCCCCATGGGCTGCCGCACCGGCTTCTACATGAGCCTCATCGGCACTCCAAGCGAAGAAGCCGTAGCCGCCGCCTGGAAAGCCGCCATGCAGGATATTTTAAACGTGCAAAACCAAAGCCAAATCCCCGAGCTGAATGAATACCAATGCGGCACCTACCGTATGCACTCCCTCGAAGAAGCCCAGCAAATCGCCCGCAACATCCTCGCCCGCCAAATCGGCATCAATAAAAATGCCGACCTCGCCCTGAGCGAAGATATTCTTGGCAAGCTATAAGCCGCCAAGCAAAGAGGCTACCTGAAACGTATTTTTCAGGTAGCCTCTATCGCCCGCCAACCTAAATATTCGAAACAAAAAACATGCAAACTTTCTCCCTCAACGGCCACGAACACATCGCCCTGTGCGACCTGCTCAAACTCACCGGCCTGGCCGACAGCGGCGGCCAAGCCAAAACCTGGATCACCGAAGGCCGTGTGCGCCGCAACGGCGCAACTGAAACCCGCAAAACCGCCAAAATCGTCGCCGGCGAAATCATCGAGTTGGATAACGGCAGCGCGATTAAAGTGCAGGAATAAACCTACCCAAGTTGGCGTAACCGCAAATATAGTG
>CAUPYH010000151.1:0-2858 GCA_963515595.1 uncultured Eikenella sp.
CCAATCAATTAAAATTATTGAATATAGTGAATTAACAAAAACCAGTACAGCGTTGTCTCGCCTTGCCGTACTATCTGTACTGCCTGCGGTTCGTCGCCTTGTCCTGATTTAAATTTAATCCACTATAGTTTCCCCATCACAAAAGGAGTTTATCATGACCCAACTGCAAAGCGCCCTATCGCATGTTTCCCTTGGCACAAATCAATTTGAGCAGGCCATCGCCTTTTATGATGCCGTGCTCGCCCCGTTGGGCATCCGCCGCGTGCTGGATTTGAGCGAACATCGTGCCATCGCCTATGGTCGCGCCTTCCCTGAACTCTGGATTCAGGCACCGCACGACGGGCAGCCCGCACAAACCGCCAACGGCGTGCACATCGCCTTTTTGGCAGAAAACAACGCACAAGTGGACGCCTTCTACGCCGCCGCCCTCGCCCACGGCGCGAAGCCCGACGGCGCACCCGGCAAACGCCCGCACTACGGCGACGCCTACTATGGCTGCTTCGTGCGCGATTTGGACGGGCACAAAATCGAAGCAATGGCTTGGAACGAATAGATTCGGCGGAGAGAAAGGCTACCTGAAATTTTCAGGTAGCCTTTTTTGCGCTCGGCAGGAAGCATAGGTCGAATACCGGTATCCGACAAATCCTGCAACGCTGCCATGATTGCAAGCTGTTGCCGTCATGCTTGAAATGCCGGGTTCAAGAATCCGAACTGCGGCTGCTTCGTCTAAACCTTTTTCAGGTAGACTTTCCCTGCCCGCTATGCCGCTATTTGCCCGGCGCGGCGGTTTTTTTCTCGGCTTCGGGCGTGTCGCTGGGTGGGAAGAACAGGCTTTTGGGTTTTTGTTTCACCAGTGCGACGGTGCTGCCGATGATTTGCAGCGGGTTGTCCAGCACGGCGTCGCGCGAGCGCAGGGCCACCCACAGGGTGATGGAGAAGCTCACCAGCAGGTTCACCGCGCCGATCAGCAGCACCATCAATAAGTTGGCGGTGAAGGAGAAGAAGCCGATGTCGCCGCTCACGGCGGCGTAGCCCAGGTTGGCGGAGGAGAAGGCAACGTGGCGGATGTCGAGCGGCAGGCCGGTGAGGTGGCCGAGGTAGCCGGTCATGCCGAGGAGCCAGCCGAAGCAGAAGTTGCCCATGATGGCGCCGTAGTGGTGGTGGATGTAGTCGGCCAAACGCTGCCGCCAGGCGGCGGGCAGGATGCGTTTGAGCAGGGGGTGTTCGCGCAGGCGCAGTTTGAGGTTGAGGTAGTCGGCGCGGTTGTCGAAGAAGCCGGCGATGATGCCGGAGCAAAACAGCCACACGCCGGCGATGGCGGCAAACAAGAGCGCGGGGGTGCTGAACACGGCGAGGGATTTGAGCTGGTAGGCGGTGGTGGCCGTATCCAGCAGGGGGCTGCCGAAATGGTGGGCGAAGGCGTGGCTGATGAAGACGGCCAGCAGCACAGACACGATGACGTTGCCAAACACGGCCACGCCCTGCGAGCGGATTACGTCAATCAATAGCTGGGCGAGCTTCTGGTTCACAGCGCGGCCGCTGCTGCTGCGTTCCACGGCTTGGGCGAAGCGGGCGGCGGTCATGGCGGGCTGTTTGGTGGCCACGGTGAAGTGCAGCATGTGGATGAGTACGAAGCCGATGCCGTAGTTGAGGCTGGCGAGCACGGCGTGGTAGAGGTGGCCGCCGGGCAGGCTGCCGATGTGGATTTTGAGCAGCGCCATCAGGGCGATGAGTACGCCGCCGCCGGCCGCGGAGCGCAGCATGCCCCAGTATTCGCTGCGGTTGCGGGTGATGTAGTGTTCGCCGTGGCGGCTGGAGTTTTGGCTGATGCTGCGGGCGAGCATTTTCACGTTGCTGCGCCACAGGGGCAGGATGCGCCGCTGCGCCACCACGGCCACGGCGATTTCGTTGGCCAGGAGCAGGGTGCGCAGCAGGCTTTTGGTGCGGGTGCGCGCGGCAAACAGCGCCATGAGCCGTTCCATGCGGGTGAGGGTTTGCTGGAGACGTTGCAACAAATGTGCCACGGCCATGGAAGAGCCGGCGCCGGCGCCGGTGCCTTTGCGCTGCAGGCGGTCGATGAGGGTGCGGCATTGCGCCAGCATCACGTTTAAATGGCCGGCATCGTAGGTGGTGCGGGAGCCGGGCTGGCGGCTGCGCTGAAAGTCGAGCCAGTCGGATACTTCGCGCATCAGGCTGACGAAGGGGGAATCCACATCGAGCAGTCTGGGCTCGAGGCGGATCAGGTCGTGATCGAGGTCTTCGGCGGCCACCCAGATGGAGAGCATTTCCACGGCATACAGGCTTTCGTTGCGCAGGTGGCGGCCGCACATTTCGCGCACGGCGGGCTCGGTTTGCCGCTGGATGGTGCTCAGGAGGCGCAGCCAGGCGGAAAGCGGGATGGCGGCGAGCCATGCGCCGTCGTTGCTGATGCAAAACAGCAGCGAGAGCACGTCGCGCAGGTCGTTGCAGTCTTTATAGGCGGGGTTGAGGCGCTCATAGAGGCGGTGGCGGAATTCGTGGCCGAAGCCGGAACGGGAGAAGATGCCGATGGTGATCAGGGTGGGATACACGCGCACGCTGGAGAGCCAGCGGCACAGCAGGGTGGCGATGGTTTTGCCTTCGCCTTCTTGCCGCAAATGGTTGCACAAAATGCCGAAACGCACCGGCGCGCCCGCCGCACCGCCCTGCCGCAGCCAAGTCACCACTGCCTGCAACATGCCCAGCGCATTGCCTTCGGCAGCGGCGCGGCTGATGGTTTCAGGTAGCGTGTGTTGGGGTTTGCGTGTGAACATGGTTTTCCTTTTTATAGTGAATTAAATTTAAACCAGTACAGCGTTGGCTCGCCTTGCCGTACTATT
>CAUPYH010000152.1:0-2720 GCA_963515595.1 uncultured Eikenella sp.
CCGGCATCGGCACCGCCCTGGCCGACAACCCGCGCCTCACCGTGCGCGACTTCCCTACCCTGCGTCCCCCGCTGCGCGTGCTGCTCGACAGCCGCCTGCGCCTACCCGCCGGCAGCCATCTGCTCGATGGCAGCGCCCCTACGCTTATCTACACCTTATCCGACCGCCCAGCGCCCGACGGAGCAGCTGAAATCTGCCGTTTGCAGACTGGTGCCCAAGGCCGACTCAGCTTGAACGCCGTGCTGGCCGATTTGGCCGCGCGCGGCATCGGCGAGCTGATGCTGGAAGCCGGTGCCACACTGGGCAGCGCGTTTTTGGCGCAGGATTTGGTGGACGAAATCGTTTGCTACCAAGCGCCCAAACTGCTTGGCGGCACACAGTCGCCTACCTTGTTCAGGCTACCTGAAAACCCCGCTGCCCTCAGCCGCGTGCCCAATTGGCACACCGTGGGCATCGAGCAGCTGGGCGACGACATCAAATGGGTGCTGCAACGGCGGTGCGGCTGAAACGCCCAGATACCTTTGTCGCCCTCTGGCCTCCGTCCTTGCCAGTTAGGCAAACTTGCCACTGGTTTCGTTGCCAAATAACTCTACCGCCTGAGGAGGAAGAACAGATTGGCGCACAAAATAGCTTGCCTATCATTCTTCTCTAAGGCTACCTGAAAACGCTAAGAGGCTACCTGAAAAAGGATTTCCACTTTTCAGGTAGCCTCTTTGGCTTACGGCAGCAAACAGCCACGTGTGAATCAAAACAAGGCACAAGGGGCACGCCTGCTATCCGCCCTGCCTGTTCTGTTGCACCTCCCCGGGCACGGGACGGGCGATAAAGCTGCGTACGGCTTTCTCCGCCTGTGCCTCAATTTCCCGCCAATGCGGCAGGTTTTGGCGGTCGTACACCATCTCTAATTCAACTTTCATATCGTTACCAGACATTAAGAATTCGTGATCACATGGCGGTTTGGGCACGGGATTATTGGAACATTTAATATAGCTGACAACATGCCCATCAGCATCGCGTTGAACAAACAGATCTTTTGCACCATGATTATTTCGCCAGGCAATTCCGTTTTCCGGATTGACGCCGGGGTTGGCATATACCTCCAGGCCGAATTTGGTTTCGCCTGTTTTTGCATAGACATCAAGCGGAATATAATGAGGTGGCTTGGCATAGTCATTTAAATTGCCATCCAAATATATATCGTAGATATGCTCACGTTCCGGATATCTTGAACCGCTTCTGACCCCTACATGTATCCATGAGGTTCCTGGTACCTTTCTTGCCTCATACCATTTGTTGCCATTGGGATGCCAGCTGTCGTATATCGTGCCATCGGTGTAGTCTATAAAAAAACCAAAGCTTTCAATCACGTCCTTATAAGTCCGCACCGGCGGTTTGTAGTTTTCGGCTTTGCGCCAGTTGAAACCGGGCGAATCTTCATATTCCACCGGCGTTTCCATGCTGTGTTCCGGCAGATTGACCGGCTGCCCGCCCAAATTGCCAATGCTATAAGGCACGCCATAATGGTCGCGCGGATAATCGGCGGCAATTGGCGTGCCGTCGCGCCAGTGGGTGGGGACGATGGGCGCAGGCCGTTTTTCGGGGCCTCGGTCGGGCTCTTGGCAGGCGGCGAGCAATAAGGTGAGCAACAATAAGCAACTATACGATTGGATTTTATACATTTTTGTTCTTTTGTTCGCGGTTATGAACGCTGCCCTTAAGGCTACCTGAAACTGAATTTCCATTTTTCAGGTAGCCTTTTGGTTTCATTATCGGCAAACAGCAGTGTGTTCGTGCCATAACTAAAATAATGATTGCCTCATGCCTGGCAGCGAGCCGCAGGCGGCCGCAGTGCGTCAAGGCGAGACAGTATGGGCGGTTTACAGCCGCTATTCCATCGCCCAAAACTCCCCCACGCCCAAGGGCTCGCGCCCCAACAGTTCGGCAAACGCGGTGCAGTCGGCGCACGAGCCTTCTTCCAGCAGCGCAAAGCTGCCCGCGCTCACCATGCCGTTGCTCAACACGTTGGTCAGCGGCAGAAACGGTTTCACCACCGCCAACGGAATCGGCAGCACGCGCAAGGGCGGTTTGCGGTGCAGCCCTGTGCGCATGGCGGCAAGATAGCCCGCCAGACTGGTGTGCAGGCTGCCGGTGAAAGGGATGATGGTGCCGTGCGGCGCGCCGTTTTCCAGCAGGCGCACCAAGCCGTCCGCCACGTCGTTTGCGTGCACGGGCTGGAGCATGAATCCGCCGTCGGCCGGCAGGGTGATAACGGGCAGCCGTGCCAATTTGATAAACAATTCGCAGCTCGCACCGCCGCGCCCGTACACAACGGACGGCCGCGCCACCGCCACGCGCATGCCGTGTGCCTCACCAATCTGGCATACGGCTTCGTCGCCGCGCCCTTTGCTGCCGACAAAATTCACGGCGTGTTTCGGGTCGGCACCCAACGCGGAAAGCTGCACCCAATGCCGCACGCTTTGTTCCGCCGTAATTTTGGCCAGCAACGCAGGCGTGCGGTGGTGCACGGTTTCCAGCACGTCGGCATGGCGGCTCATCACGCCGATGCAGTTGAACACGGCATCCGCGCCGCGCAGGATTTCGCGGGCGGCGGCTTCGTTCGGCTGCAAATAATCGAATTCGCGGTGGCTCGGGGTGCGCAGCGTGTGGCCGTGTGCGCGCAGGATTGTGGCAACGCGGCGGCCGATAAAGCCGCTTGCGCC
>CAUPYH010000153.1:0-2672 GCA_963515595.1 uncultured Eikenella sp.
AATAGGCGCCGATGAGCACGATAATCAGGCCGGCGAGGCCCATTTTGCCGCCGCCTCCGCCGCCTCTGCCGCCGCCAAGGCTACGACGGTCTTCGATGTTGCTGCTGCTGCGTTGATTGTCGAGTTTCATATTGGAATTCCTTGGGTTGGTGTGGTTTGGGGCAGATTATATAACAGGCTACCTGAAAAGCATGCGGAGATTAGAAACTTGCTTCGCTGGTTTTAGCTTCGTTGAAGCCGGTGCTTTCAGGTAGCCTTGGCGTGTGCGGCATGGATTTATTCGATGGCGTATTCGATGGTTACGACCAAACGCACTTGTTTGCCGATGGTGGTTTTGTCGTAGCTGCCGCCGTATTCGTCATCGCCGCTGCTGCCGCTATCGGCGTAGATGTTGAACGAGCCTTGCGAAGCAGAGCGCATGGCGCCGACCTTGCCGCCGCCGGTGGAGGCGAATTCGTCGGCACGGCGGCGGGCGTCTTCGGTGGCCTGCTTAATCAGGCTGTGTTTGATGGCTTCGAGGTTGCCGAGCAGGTATTGCGGGGCTTCGAAATCGATGGCGTCGTTGCCTGCGCGTAGGGCGAGGATGTTTTGGTGGGCGCTTTGGATGCGGTCGAGTTTGCTGCTGGCCACGGTGAGCTGCTGCTTGCCGTCGTAGCCGTTGGGGGTGCGGATTTCGTTGCCGTGGGCATCGTGTTCCACCAAGAAGGCGGGGCTGATTTCGGGAGCGGCAGTTTGTATCTCGGCTGCATCAAAGCCTTGGCTGCGCAGGAATTGTTCGAGTTTGGGGCGTTGCTGGTTCAGACGGTCGAGCACTTCCTGATAGCTGGCGCCGTGTACGCTCACGGCGGTGTTCCAGCGGGCGCGCTTAGACTGGAAGTTTTGTTCGGCTAGGCCTTTTACGGTGATCGTGCCGGGCTGGCGGAAATTTTTAAACTGGCTGCCCAACACGAAGGCGGCGGCCACGAGGCCGATGGCGAGCAGGGCGCCGAGGGCTTTAACGCTGCCGGAGAGGGCTTTTTCTGTGGACATGATGCTTTCCTTTGCGCTTGGTGGAAGAGAGTTGGCGGAGGCTACCTGAAAAGGTATAGACGGATTTTCAGGTAGCCTTTGATGCTATTCCTGCCAGCCGCGTTTGAGTTTGTCCAGCTCCCGGCGGTCGCGTTTGGTGGGGCGGCCGTCGGGGTAGGCGGCACTGATGCGGCTGGCCTGGTCGAGCGCTTTTTGCGCTTCGCGTTTGGCGGCGGTGGCGCTGTCTTCAGCGTAGAGGGCGCGTGCTTCGGGGGCGGGGCGGCGTTGGTGGTTGAGCGCGAGCACGGTGATTTTGTAGGGCAGGGAGTTGAGCGTGAGGTCGATGGTGTCGCCAGGCTCGATATTTTTGCTGTTTTTCACTTTCGCACCGTTCACCAGCACACGCCCGAGCTCGATGTGTTTCTGCGCCATGCCGCGCGTTTTGAAGAAACGTGCTGCCCACAGCCATTTGTCGAGCCGCATGTGGTGTTCGTCGTGTGAATTTTTGCCTGCCATAGTTGCCTCCGTGTTCAAGCGACTATTTTATACCACAGGCCGGGAATACGGCTAACGGCTAGCGGTTGGATTTGTATGTGGTATGTATGCAAATGCATTCGTAATGTTTTTATATTTATTATCATTATGTTGATTTATTATTATTGAGAGATAGTACGAAAAATATTGCGTAGAGGAATCATTTTAGCTATATTTGAATACAAATGAATACAAAGAGAGGTGATTGCATATGGCTGCTGCCAACCGAATTCCGATTAGCGTGCGAATATCGCAGGAAGATGCAGATTTTATTGCTGAATTAAAAATAGAAGGCGCGAATACGCCGTCTGAAAAAATCCGCGAGCTGCTGACGCAGGCGCGACTTGCCCACAGCCAAACCCACGATTACGGCACCGCACTGGCTGCACAGGAGCAGTTTTTTCAGGTAGCCCGGCGCGACGTGCTGCACGCCGAGAAAGAATGGGGCATTCATTCGCACATTGTGGCGCGGCTGTTTGAGCAGCTACCCGATTTCGCCGCCACGCTGGCTGCCGACCTGCCGGAAAACGCGCAGGCAGCCGATTTGAAACGATACGAGTGCGAACTGATGCGTCGCATCGTGCGCCTTACCGACAGCATCCTGCAGCTGGCCGTTACCGGCAAAGGCGCGGCCTACGACGATACTGTATTGCAACAGTTTGAAAATACTTTGAAATTGGCGAAGATTGTGCAGCAGGCGGGCGAAGTTTGAGACGTATAAAGAAAGGCTGATTGAAAAATGAACACTCATAAATTGCTACTTGCCGGCGTATTAATCCTCCCCTCCATCGCATTCGGTACGGGCGGCGGCACGCAGATGCTGACTGAATCGCAAGCTATGCAGTTGGCCGAAAACTATGTGGTGCAGCACTACGGTGCACAAACTGCCCAAGCGCAGAAACCATATCGGGCAGAAAAAGACGGAGAGCGCTGGATTATCAGCGGTAAGCCGCCGAAAGCGTTGGGCGGCAGCTTCCGTGCCGTTATCGGCGCAAACGGCGAATTAGAAGAAATCACGCATGGCAAGTAGTGCGAATCGAAGACTTAAAACCAATCATCTAAGCAGAAAGGAAATCAAAAATGAGCGAAACCCTATCCCGCAGAGTCGGCCGTTTGGTGAGCGGTGGTTT